>AEPR01000013.1 GCA_000195205.2 Oxalobacteraceae bacterium IMCC9480
CCTATCCTTGGCAACAACATCAGCTACCAGACCGGCAAGCCGAGTCTTGATGCCGATGGCGTACCGTATTCGACGCTGGTGTTTGGTAACGGTCCTAATCGCCCGAACACCCGCGTGACGGTTGACACCAGCGTTGTCGAAGGACTCGATTTCCAGCAGGAGTCGGTGATCCGGACCTCCAACGGCGGCGAGAGCCACGGCGGCGGCGATGTCCAGCTGTACGGTGCCGGTGCCGGGTCCAAGATATTCAAGGGCACGATCGACAACACGAAAGTGTTCACGCTAGTCAAGAGCGCTGCCGGTCTGTAATCCCGATCGCAGCACGATGGTGGCAGCGCCTGGCGCTGCCACTTTTTTCATTTCCGGATTCCCATGAAAAAATTTCCCCTCGCACTGTTGTTGCTCACCGCGACGATGGCGGCAGGCGCAGCAGAATTACCGCCTCTCGATGCCACCGTGACCTACGACAGCAAGTCCGTCTCGCATGCCGGCGTCACCGAAACACGCCAGTTCCGCAACATCCTGATCCGTCGTCCCGGTCATGTCTGGATGGAGCGCGTGCTGCCAGCGCAGGCACAGGAGCACGCCGCGGCGCACGCCGGCCACAAGCACTTTGATTTTGAAACCTCGACCCAGCACCTGACCCGCACCGCCACCGGAGCGATCCGCGCCGAGTACGTTGATCGCGGCGAGCGTCGTGTCGTGTTCGTGCCGCCGACCGAATACAGCGTCAGCGGGTTCGACGGTTCGTGGGATAACGCCGCGGCGATGGTCTCGGAAAAAGCTGTCAAGGCGATGCCGCTGTCAAAGCGTGTCACCACGGTCACAGGCACCGAGTGGCGCGAAGAGTCGCGTAATGGCTGGTACAACCGGGTCCTCTGGTCGAACCGGCAGCAGGTTGCGTTAATCGTTGAATCAGGCAAAACCGATGGCAGCATCACGCGTCGCACGGTGCTCGAATTGCAGCCGGCAACAGCGGACGCCGCGTTGCCATGGAAGCAGCTCGGTGCCTATGCGCAAATGGAGTACGACGATTTCATGGATTGAACAAGCCGGTCCGCACAAAGCAAAATGCCCGCTAGCTGCGGGCATTTTGTCGTCGAACACCTGCCATATTATTTCAGGTGGTCTGAAATCAGTTTGGTCATTTCGAACATCGATACTTGTTTTTTTCCGCCGAAGATGGCGACCAGCTTGGCGTCGCCATTGATCATGCGTTTGTTGGCGTCATCTTGCAGGGCATTTTTCTTGATGTATTCCCAGACTTTCTTGGTCACTTCGGTCCGCGGTAGCGGATCGGCACCAACGACGGCAGCCAGTGTGGCCGATGGTGTCATCGGTTTCATGAAGGCAGCATTGGGTTTGCGCGCCACGACTGGCTTGTCGGCGGCGGGTGCCTTGGCGGCGACTTTTTTTACGGCGGCTTTGGCCGCTACTGCCTTGACTGCTGCAGCTGGTTCAGCGGCTGCGGGTTTTTTTGCTGTTGCCATCTTCAAAGCTCCTTCACGAATATTTTTCGGTCGATGCGCCGTTTCACGCAGCGCTCATAGTGGTGGGGATTTTCCGGCCGCGCAAGCATTTTTTGAGTCTTTGTAGCGCTTATTTTAAAGGGCGTTCGTGGCGGAAACCCTTGGCTAGCGCCGCTTCCCTGCCAATTCGACAGACCCCGTTCAGTCATGTTGTCCAGAGCGGGGCGGTGACCGTAAGTTGATCTTGCGCCGCCCTCAGCGCATTCCGCCGCCCGGCATCATGCCTTTCATGCTGCGCATCATTTTCATCATGCCGCCGCCCTTGAGTTTTTTCATCATGGTTTGCATCTGGTCGAACTGCGCCAGCATCCGGTTGACTTCCTGCACCTGCACGCCGGCACCGTTGGCGATGCGGCGTTTGCGGGTGGCCTTGATCAGCTCCGGCTTGGCGCGTTCCTGTTTGGTCATCGAATTGATGATGCCTTCCATGCGGCGCACCTGCTTGTCGGCATTGCCCATGTTGGCACCGGCGGCGGCTTGCTGGAATTGCGCCGGCAGCTTGTCCATCATGCTGGCCATGCCGCCCATTTTTTTCATTTGTCCGAGTTGGGCCTTGAAGTCGTTCAGGTCGAAACGGCCGCCCGACTTGATCTTCTGCGCCATGTCCTGCGCGGCGGCCATGTCGACGCCTTTTTGCGCTTCTTCGACCAGCGCCAGAATGTCGCCCATGCCGAGGATGCGGTTGGCCATCCGTTGCGGATCGAAAGCTTCGAGACCGTCGAGCTTTTCGGCAGTACCGGCAAACTTGATCGGCTTGCCGGTGATGTGACGCACCGACAGCGCCGCACCGCCGCGCGCATCGCCATCGAGCTTGGTCAGCACGATACCGGTCAGCGGCAAGGTATCGTTGAAGGCTTTGGCGGTATTGATCGCATCCTGACCCAGCATCGCATCGACCACGAACAGAGTTTCGATCGGCTTGACGGCAGCATGCAGCGCAGCGATCTCGGCCATCATTTCGGCATCGATACCGAGGCGACCGGCGGTGTCGATGATCAGCACATCGTGATAATGGCGCTTGGCAAAGTCGAGTGCCGCCAGCGCGATATCGACCGGCTTGTCAGTGGTCAGCGACGGGAAAAAGTCCGCGCCGACTTGCGCCGTGACGGTCTGCAACTGGCCGATCGCAGCCGGACGATAAACGTCGGCCGATACGGTCAGGACTTTCTTCTTGTGTTTTTCTTTCAGGAACTTGGCCAGCTTGCCGACCGTGGTGGTCTTGCCGGCGCCTTGCAAACCGGCCATCAGGATCACGGCCGGTGGCTGCGTTGCAAAACTCAGCAGCGAGGCTTCCGGACCGAGGTCGCCGCCCATCATCGCCGCCAGTTCTTTCTGGACCACGCCGACCAGCGCCTGGCCCGGCGACAGCGAGCCGATCACTTCTTCGCCCATGGCCTTGGTCTTGACCTTGGCAATGAACTCGCGCACGGCGGGCAGGGCGACGTCGGCTTCGAGCAATGCCAGGCGCACTTCGCGCAGCATCTCGGCAGTATTGGTTTCCGTCAGGCGGGCTTCGCCGCGCATGGTCTTGACGACCTTGGCAAGGCGTTGGGTCAGATTGTCTAGCATCGGAGGGCCATCGAAAAAAGGAGTGCGGTGAGAGGGCGCGGCATGTCGCGCGGGTTGGCGGCATTTTACCTGATGCGCATTGGACTCAAGACAGCCATTCAGGCAACTCCGACAACGCGACATCGATGAAGTCGGCGAGCTCAGAATCTTCCCGATCCGATTGCGCGGCGATTTTCGATTGACGCTGGCATTCCTGATCGAGCCTCGATCGCTGAGTGTGCTGTTCCCGAATTTGATCGGTTTGCCGTTCAGTGACACGCATCACATCGCTCGATATTCTCTTCGTCGTCCTGGTGGGGATAGAAATGGGAATCACCTTTGCTGTCAAAACTTCCGTTTCAGACTTCGGAAACGCATGCCTGCAACACATTCCGTTCGCTCAGTTCGACGGTGCCATCTCCCGCAACACCCGCTTTGCGAAAGCGCATAAAAAAGGGCAGTCTTTACTTTGCTTATTACTACATTGCCTCGGTGCGCGGAAATTCGGACGATCACTGCAGGATGCTTGCGGATTCCCGCCCAAATTGACCCTCTTCCCGTATGCTCCCCCTTGCCACATCGCGCCTGCGCCGTCACCCAGCCGCTGGCACGAACCCTGCATTACGCTGAGCACAATTCAATCAACAGGAGACCAGCATGTCCACCACAATGTTCCCGAAACTCTGTCTTGCCGTCGCCATCGCCGGCACCGCCCTGTCCGCTCAGGCGCAAGAAGTGATCCGCCTCGGTAATCTCAAGCTCGCGCATTTCGGCGCCGTGTCGTACATCAAGGAAATCGCGCCGCAGTGCGGTATCAAGATTGAAGAGCGCACGTTCGCCAAAGGCCTCGACGTGATGCAGGCCATCATCGCCGGTGAACTCGATGTTGGCGCGACGGCTTCCGAAGCGGCGATTGCCGGTCGGGCCAATGGCACACCGATCTACATCGTGGCCGGTTTCGCCAAGGGCGGTGCGCAGTTGGTCGCGCGTCCGGATGCCGGCATCAAGTCGGTCAAGGATTTGAAAGGCAAGAAAGTCGGCGTTACCCGTGGCGGTATCCAGGAAGTCCTGCTGGCCGCCGAGCTCGGCCAGAATGGCCTGACCTCATCGGATTCGCCGGGCAAGGATGTGCAGCTGATTTATCTGGCTTATCCCGACCTCAATCAGGCGCTGCTGGGCAAGAACCTCGATGCGATCATGCAGACCGAGCCGCAATCGTCGCAAGCCATCAACAAGGGGTTTGGCGTGTCGGTGATGAAGCCGTACGACACCCCGATCGGCGAGCCGGTGCGCACGCTGGTGATGACAGAAAAGTTTTACACCGAAAAGCGCGTTGTCGCCGAGAAGTTCATGCGCTGCTTCGTGCAAGCCACCAAGACCTTCATTGACACCAAGGGCGCGGCCGAAAAATACGTCACCGAAACCATCTTCAAGGGCCAAATCAGCAAGGAAGATTTCAATGATGCGATCGGCAATTCGCCGTACTCGTTCGACATCACGCCCGAGCATATCCAGATCACCACCGATACGATGTACAAGTACGGTGTCGGTCGCATGGCCAAGCCGCCGGTAGCCAAGGATTTCGTCAAGACCGACTTGCTCGATCTGGCCAAAAAATCCCTGAACGTCAAGTAAGGTAGCGTCATGGCGAATTTTAACTGGCGTCAAGCCGGCACCGGGCTGGTCGTACCCGTCGTTGCCATCGCGATCTGGCAGACATTTTCATCGATGGGCTGGGTCAATGCGCTGGTGCTGCCGTCACCGTACGCGGTGCTGCACAAGTGGTTCGAATACCTGTTGCCGTTGACGCCGTATTCGGCGGATTCCGGCAGCTGGCTCAAGTGGGCCTTCTCCGGCGAACTGCTGATCGACACCTTCAACAGCATGTACCGCGTTGTCGTCGGCTTCCTGGTCGGAGCCGGACTGGCCTTGCCGCTGGGCCTGTCGATGGGTGCCAGCAAGCGCGTCTATGCCTGGCTCAATCCGCTGATGCAGGTGCTGCGGCCGATCCCGCCGATTGCCTATATCCCGTTGTCGATCCTGTGGTTTGGCCTCGGTAATCCGCCGGCGGTCTTCCTGATCGCCATCGGCGCGTTCTTCCCGGTCCTGATCAACACGATCGCCGGCGTGCGCAATGTCGACAGCATCTACCTGCGTGCCGCGCGCAACCTCGGCGCCAGCCAGAGCACGCTGTTCCTGCGCGTGATGCTGCCGGCAGCCGTGCCCTACATCCTGTCGGGTGTGCGGATCGGCATCGGTACCGCCTTCATCGTCGTGATCGTGGCCGAAATGATCGCCGTCAATAACGGCCTGGGTTTCCGCATCCTCGAAGCGCGCGAATACTTCTGGTCCGACAAGATCATCGCCGGCATGATCAGCATCGGCATGCTGGGCCTGGTCATCGATCTCGCGGTCACCCGCCTGAACAATCATTTGCTGCGCTGGCATCGTGGTCTGGAGAATTGAAATGAGTGCATCCCCTATCAGCATCAGCGGCGTCAACAAGATCTTCACGACCGTCGACCACGACGTCATCGCGTTGCAAAACATCAACCTCGAGATCCCGAGCGGCCAGTTCGTCTGCCTGCTCGGACCGTCCGGTTGCGGCAAGTCGACACTGCTTAATGCAGTTGCCGGCTTTGCACTGCCGACCTCGGGCACCATCGTCACCGGCGACACCACCGTGACCGGACCGGGTCCGGATCGCGGCATGGTGTTCCAGGAATACGCGCTATTCCCGTGGATGACGGTCGAGCAGAACGTCGCCTTCGGTCTCGAAATCAAGGGTATGACCAAGGCCGATATCGCACCGCGCGTACTGGCCTTGCTCGATACGCTGGGCTTGAAGGACTTCCGCCAGCGCTTTCCGAAAGACCTGTCCGGCGGCATGCGCCAGCGCGTGGCAATCGCCCGCGTGCTGGCACTCGATTCGCCGATCATGCTGATGGACGAGCCGTTCGGTGCGCTCGATTCCCTGACCCGGCGCACGTTGCAGGATGAACTGCTGCGCATCTGGGCCGAGCTGAAAAAAACCATCCTGTTCGTCACCCACAGCATCGAGGAAGCGATCTACCTGGCCGACCGCATCGTCGTGATGACGTATCGTCCGGGCACCGTCAAGCGCGACATCCTGGTCGACTTGCCGCGCTTGCGTGATCCGTCATCGGCCGAATTCAACGCCCTCAAGCGTGAACTTGGCCAACTGGTGATGGAAGAGCAGCAGCGTCATCAAAGCGATGAAATCAGGATGGCTGCGGTCGACTGATGATGGCGCTGTTGCACGTGCAGGTGCACCGGCGCCGGCTGTGGCTGGCGGTCGCCGCTTCGCTGCTTCTTGTCGGCCTGACCTACTGGCTGGCTGCGCGCATGGCGCGCAGCGATATCGACCGTCAGAGCGAGCGCCAGTTGCAGATCATCGCGCTGGACCTGCAATCAATGCTGGAAAAATTCGAGACGCTGCCGTTCGCGCTGTCGGTCCATCCGGATCTGACGGCGGCCTTGCTGCAACCTGCCGACGCGGCCACCGTGGCGCGCGTCAACCAGACGCTGCAAACCGTCCAGCGCCAGGCCCGTGTCGCCGCCATCTACCTGATGGATCCGCAGGGGCTGACGATTGCGGCGAGTAACTGGAACGATGCCCAGAATTACATCGGTCGCAATTTTGGTTTCCGGCCATATTTCCGGGATGCGATTGATGGCGGGGCCGGACGCTTTTATGGCATCGGCAGCACCACCAGCGAGCCGGGGTATTTTATTGCGCAGCCGGTGCTTGCAAACGGGCAGGGTGGCAAGCCGCTGGGCGTACTCGCCGTCAAAATCAGCCTCAACGAATTCGAACGCACCTGGCAAACCAGCGACGAACCGATCGTGCTGGCCGACAAGGATGGCGTAGTTTTTCTCGGCAACCGGCCGGCCTGGCAGTATCACAGCCTGGCACCGGTCGACGCCGCCGCCAGCGAAAAAATCAAGGCGACCTTGCAATACGTTGGCAAGACCATCACGCCGATCGCCAGCCTGCCGGCAGCCAGCCGGAAGGGTTACGACCAATCCGTGGCGCGGCCGGTCGGCCGGCTGGGCTGGCAGTTGCGGCTGTTTTCGGCGCAGTCGCGCATCACGCGCACGGCCTTGCTGTGGTCGGGCGCGGTCGCGCTGGTGATGCTCAGTGCGATGCTGTCGCTATGGGCGCGTCACCAGCGTCGCCGCCGGCTCGAAGAACGGCAGGCATCGCGTCAGGCATTGCAGCAGGCTGCCGAAGAACTCGATCTGCAAATCACCTTGCGCACCGGCGAGCTGCTGCAAGCGAACCGCGACCTCGGCGACAAATATGCCCGCCTCGAACACGCCGAACAATTGTTGCGCACCACGCAGGACGAGCTGGTGCAAGCCGGCAAGCTGGCGATGCTCGGGCAAATGGCCGCCGGCGTCACGCATGAACTGAACCAGCCGCTGGCGGCGATCCGCGCCTTTGCCGACAATGCCGTGACCTTTCTCGAGCGCGGCCAGCCGGCGCAAGCCAGCGCCAATCTGGCGCACATCAGCGCGGCCAGCGCGCGCATGGGCGTCATCATCGGCCAGCTCAAAGGCTTTGCGCGCAAGAGTCACGGCAGCGTCGCGCTGGTCGAGCTGACGCCATCGGTGCATGCCTCGGCGCTGCTGCTGCAGGCCGAATTTGACCGGCTTGGCGTGGTGCTGCAACTCGATATCGCCGGGCCGCTGCAGATCACCGGCGACGCGGTGCGCCTCGAGCAAGTGCTGATCAACCTGTTGCGCAATGCGCTCGATGCGGTCGAAGAAGCGCCACAGCGCCATGTCGCCCTGAGCGTCGCGCGCGAGGGCGATCATGCGCTGATCTGCGTGCGCGATTCCGGTCCCGGCATTCCCGACGACGTCGCTGCACAATTGTTCGCGCCGTTTTTTACGACCAAGCCAAGCGGCAAGGGACTCGGCCTCGGCCTGGCGATTTCCTCATCGATCGTGCAGGCGATGCGCGGGCAATTGTCAGCGCATAACCTACCCGGAGGCGGCGCCGAATTCCAGTTGCGACTGCCCCTATTTACCGTTATCGAAAGAGCCGGATGACTTCCAATCACGTCGTGCTGGTCGAAGACGAAGCCGCCTTGCGGCTGGCCACCGGCCAGACCCTCGAACTCGGCGGCTTCACCGTGCTGCCCTGCGCCAGTGCCGAACAAGCCGATGGTTTGCTGGTGCGTGATTATCCCGGCGTGCTGGTCACCGATGTGCGTTTGCCGGGGCGCTCCGGTCTGCAACTGCTGGCGCAGGTAATGGCCATCGATGCCGATTTGCCGGTGGTGGTGGTGACCGGCCATGGCGACGTCGAGATGGCCGTCGAGGCAATGCGCGCCGGTGCCTACGACTTCATCGAAAAGCCGTTCGCCGCCGAACGCCTGCTGGCCACGGTGCGGCGCGCGCAGGAAAAGCGCGATCTGGTACTGGCCAACCGCCGGCTGCAGGCGGCGTGGCTGCAGCAGCCCGACCTGCCGCCGCTGCTCGGACAATCGGCGGCGATCGAACGGGTGCGCACGTTGGTCGCGTCGCTCGGCCCGACCTCGGTCGACGTGCTGATCAATGGCCAGACCGGCAGTGGCAAGGAAGTCGTCGCGCGCCAGTTGCATGCGGCCAGCGGACGCAAGGGACATTTTGTGGCGATCAATTGCGGCGCGCTGCCGGAATCGGTATTCGAGTCCGAGATGTTCGGCCACGAAGCCGGTGCCTTCACGAGCGCGCAAAAGCGCCGCATCGGCAAGCTCGAATATGCCGACGGCGGCACGCTGTTCCTCGATGAAATCGAAAGCATGCCGCTGAACCTGCAAATCAAATTGCTGCGCGTGCTGCAGGAACGCAAGCTCGAACGGCTGGGTGGCAACGAGCCGGTGCCGTTCGATTGCCGCGTCATCGCCGCCAGCAAGGCCGACCTGTTGCAACTGAGCGCTAGCGGGGCCTTCCGCGAAGACCTGTATTACCGCATCAGCGTGGTCAGCATCGGCTTGCCGCGGCTGGCGCAACGACGCGAGGACATCCCGCTATTGCTGGCGCATTTTGTGCAGGCGGCGGCGCTGCGGCACCAGCGTCCGGTGCCGCTCTGGAGCACGGCGCAACTGCTGCACTGGCAATCGCGCGACTGGCCGGGCAATGTGCGCGAGCTGCGCAATGTCGCCGAGCGACTGGTGCTCGGCGTCCTCGAAGACAGCGCCGTCGTCGAGCAGGATGATGCCGGTACCCATCACCTGACGACCTTGCTCGATGCGTATGAAAGCATGCTGATCACCGCTGCACTGAACGCAAGCGATGCCAGCGTGGCGCTGGCCGCCGAACGACTCGGCCTGCCCCGGAAAACCTTGTACGACAAACTGAAAAAACACCGGATTCCGGCAGGCCGATCGGTCGATTGAGTGCGCCTGGTGACGCAGTGCGTCACCGGCTTGGTGTAAACTCTGCCGATGCAAAATTACTCCTTCATAGCCGCTGCGCTGCTGTACGCGAGCTGCGCTTTCCTGCCGGCGCGCTGGCGCTTGCCGATTTCCGGTGGTGTCGCGCTGGCCTGGGCGCTGCATGGTCTGGGTTTGTGGTCCGATGTGGTGGTGCAGGATTCGCTGCGACTCGGCTTTGCGCAAATGCTGTCGGCTGCGCTGTGGATTTCGGTCGCCGTGTACTGGGTCGAGAACCGCAACATGGCGCTCGACAGCATGCGCGTGCTGATGCTGCCGGTGGCGGCCGTGGCCGTGCTGCTGCCGATTGTTTTCCCGGGTAACGTGGTGGCGCTGGATGGCAAGACCGCGCTGTTTCCGTGGCATGTGGCGGTCGCGATGCTGGCGTACAGCACGCTGACGACGGCGGCTTTTCATGCGGTTCTGATGGCGGTGCAGGAGTCGCATCTGCATGCCCACCGGGCCCTGCTCAATGAACGCAAGGGGGGCTGGTATGCCTCTGCCATCGCGCGTTTGCCGGCGCTGCTGACCATGGAAAAAATGCTGTTCCGCCTGATTGCGATCGGTTTCGGTTTGCTCACACTGACGGTGCTGTCGGGCCTGCTGTTTTCCGAGCAGCTGTTCGGCAAGGCCCTGACCTGGGACCACAAGACGATTTTCACGCTGTTGTCGTGGGTACTGTTCGGCGTGCTGCTGGCCGGACGCCACTGGCGTGGCTGGCGCGGCAAGACCGCGCTGACCTTCACGCTGACCGGTTTCGTGACCCTGCTACTGGCCTATGTCGGCAGCCGCTTCGTGCTCGAGGTCGTGTTGCACCGGGGACTGACATGAAATTACTCGCCTGGCTGGTGCTGGTACTGCTGGTGATTTACGCAGTCCGCAAGAAAATGACGGCGGTGATGCGGCAGCCACCCCCACCGCAGCGGCCCCCTGAAGTCGAAGGCGAATCGATGGTCAGCTGTGCCCATTGCGGCATCTACATTCCGGCCTCCGAAGCGCTGACCGGACCGCAGGGTCAGCTGTATTGCAGTCCGGAGCACCGCGCTCTCCACGCGCCGACCTGATGCTGCACTGGCGCGCTCACCGCCTCACGCTGGAGCCCGGGGAAGTACCCGCAGGGGACCAGTACGCCAGTGCCAGCAGCACCTTGTGGCGCACGCTGCAAGCCTTCAACCTGTCGCGTTTCGTGATTGTCCTGCTGCTGCTGGTCTATCTTGGCGTGCTCGAAATCCGCGGTGTCGGCGACGATGCAGCGCCTCCTTACCTGCAGCTGTGCAGCGTGTATCTGTTCGCCTCGGCAGCTTTCTGGGTGCTGGCAGCGCGCTCGCGCGAGCGCTTCCTGTTGCAGCTGTCCACCCAGATCGCTGTCGATATCGTCATCATTGCCACGCTGTTCGTGCTGGCCGGTGGTGCCCGCAGCGGACTGGCCATCCTGTTCCTGTTCCCGCTGGCCGGCGGGGCCATCCTCGCACCGCTGATTCTTGCGCTGTTCTACACGTCGGTAGTGGCACTGGTGCTGCTGTTCGACAGCGTCTGGCAATCCTTGCGGATGATGCCGGATGTGTCGATTTCTGCGGCCGGCTTGTACGGCATGGCCTTCTTCGCCGCAGCGATATTGCTCAACCGGCTGGCCTCGAAACTGATCCGGCAGGAAGGCCTCGCCGCGCAACGCGGGCAGGCCCTGCAGTTGCAGGAAGCGATCAACACGCTGATCATCGCCGACATGGGCGATGGCATCCTGGTGCTCGACGAAGACACCGCCATCGTGACCGGCAACCCGGCAGCGCAAGCGATGCTCGGCGTTGCGCTGACCGGTGAACATGCGCTCGTGCGGCTGACCGACAGCGCGGCGCTGGCACCGATCGACGAGGCCCGGCTGGCATGGACCCGTCGCGTCGGCGGCGATGACGGCTTTGCCATCTACGTGATGCTCAAGCCGGCCGGGCGGCGTGATCTGGCGGCGCACCTGAAGCTGCGTTTTGCGACGGTGCAGGCACCGGGTCTGGACCGCGAACGGACCGTGATCTTTTTGCAGGATGTCACCGAAATCGAAAACCGCGCGCAGGAGCTGAAGCTGGCATCGATGGGACGCCTGACTGCCAGCATCGCCCATGAAGTACGCAATCCGCTGTCGGCGATTTCGCATGCCGCGTCCTTGCTCGAAGAAGAGTCCCCCGACCCGACGCGGGTCCGCTTGCTGTCCATCATCGAAGACAACGTGGCGCGCCTGAACCGCATGATCGAAGACATCCTGAAGCTGTCGCGCAAGGCGCAAGCGCTGGGCGAACCCTTGTCGCTGTCGGCGTTTCTGGCCGACTTGCTACCGGAGTTCGTGGACATCCACGGCTTGCCGGAACAAGTCATTGTCGCCTCCGGCGCAGCCGGTCACCGCGTGCGATTTGATCCGCTGCATTTGCGTGAAGTGATCGTGAACCTGCTGTCGAACGCCTTGCGCTATGCCAGCGGGCGCAGCGGCAGCATTCGCCTCGATGTGATTGCGCTGGCCAGTAACCGCATCGAACTGCATGTACAGGATGACGGCGTGCCGATCACGCCGGCGGTGCGCGCACACCTGTTCGAACCGTTTTATACGACCTCCAGCAGAGGCACCGGGCTGGGTCTTTATCTGGCGCGGGAACTGTGCCTCAACAACGAAGCGATGCTGGATTACGAGTACCGGCGCGAGGCCGACGAAGGCCCCGAACCCAGCGGGCGCTTCGTGATCACCTTCGCCACGGCCACTATTCTTTAACGGGAAAGCACTGATGAGTTCACCTCGTATCCTGGTCGTCGACGATGAAGCCGATCTGCGCGAACTGCTGGAAATCACGCTGCTCAAGATGGGCCTGGATGTCGACAGCGCCGAGACGCTAACGCAGGCGCGTGCCTTCCTGGCACAACGCGATTACGCGCTAGTGCTGACCGACATGCGCTTGCCGGATGGCCTCGGCATCGAGCTGGTCCACGAGATCACCGCCGCCGCGCGACCCATTCCGATCGCTGTCATCACCGCCTTTGGCAGTGCCGACAATGCGGTCACCGCGCTCAAGGCCGGTGCGTTCGATTACCTGTCCAAGCCGGTACGGGTCGAGCAGTTGCGGCAAGTGGTGCATTCCGCGCTGGGCGTCGACAAGCCCGATGCGCAGCCGGCCAGTGATGCTGCGCCGCTGTTGCGACTGGCTGGCGAGTCAGCCGCGATGCGCGACGTGCGCGCCCAGATCGTGCGACTGGCGCGCAGCATGGCACCGGTGGCCATTACCGGCGAGTCGGGCAGCGGCAAGGAACTGGCCGCGCGCGACATCCACAGCCAGAGCGCGCGTGCCGGCAAGCCCTTCGTGGCCGTCAATTGCGGGGCGATTCCGGAAGCATTGATGGAAGCTGAATTCTTTGGCTATCGCAAAGGGGCTTTCACCGGCGCTGTCGAAGACCGCGACGGTTTTTTTCAGGCGGCCAGCGGCGGCACCCTGCTGCTCGATGAAGTCGCCGATCTGCCGCTGGCGATGCAGGTCAAGCTGTTGCGGGCGATTCAGGAGCGGCGGGTGCGCAAGGTCGGCGCGACGGCCGAAGAACCGGTTGATGTCCGCCTCATCAGCGCCACCCATCAGGACCTGGCCGCCTGGGTCGAGCAGGGCAAGTTCCGGCAGGATCTGTATTACCGCCTCAATGTGATCGAGCTGCGCCTGCCGCCGCTGCGCGAACGGCTTGATGATGTCGGCATGCTGGCCGACGTGATCTTGTTGCGGCTGGCCGGGACCGATGCGGCCACGCTGCTTTCGGCGGACGCGCTGGCGGCATTGCGTACTTGCGCCTTTCCGGGCAACGTGCGCGAACTCGAAAACATCCTCGAGCGGGCGATGGCCTTTGCCAGCGATGGCGTCATCGAAGTCGCCGACCTGGCGCTGCGCCAGCCGCTGCCGGCGGCATTGCCCGCGCAAGCTGCAGAGCCCGCCGTTGTCGCGGCTACGCCAGTGCCGCTCGATACCGCGCTACCGGAGTCGCTGCCCGACCATCTCGACGAGGTCGAACGGCAGATCATCCGCAGCGCGCTGGCGCGCACCCGGTTCAACCGGACCCAGGCCGCCGAGCTGCTGGGCATCAGTTTCCGGCAACTGCGCTACCGGATGCAGCGACTCGATATCCATGAACCCGAATAAACCGGACGACGTGCACCTGCACATCGACGCCGATGGCTGGTGCGCGCAAGCGCAGCAACTGCGCTCGCCCAATTGCGACGTGCGTGCCGACGGTGTCGCCATCGACCTGCTGGTGATTCACAACATCAGCTTGCCGCCGGGTCAGTATGGCGGCCCGTACATCGCGCAGCTGTTCACCAACACACTGGACTGCGATGCCCATCCCTACTTCGATCAGCTGCGGGCGTTGCGCGTGTCCAGCCATTTCGTGATCCGTCGCGATGGCAGTTTGCAGCAGTTCGTCTCGACCTTGCAGCGGGCCTGGCATGCCGGGGTTTCGCAGTTCGGCGAGCGGCAACGCTGCAATGATTTTTCGATCGGCATCGAGCTTGAGGGCTGTGATACCGAGCCGTTTGCCGATGCCCAGTACACCCGCTTGTGCCAGCTCAGCCGCGCGCTGCAACAGGCCCATCCGCTGCTGGCCGTGACCGGTCACGAGCACATTGCCCCCGGTCGCAAAACCGATCCCGGCGCGTGTTTCGACTGGCTGGGCTACCGCACGCTATGGGCTGCCGATGTGCCATCCAGCGCACACAATGCACTGCCGCCGTTTGTCACGGTCGCGCAAAAAACGCAACCATAAAATCTCTGTTTTTCTACAATTTAAA
>AEPR01000012.1 GCA_000195205.2 Oxalobacteraceae bacterium IMCC9480
CACATACACAGACTGCTGCCATGACCGGCGATAATGCCGCCACGCTAGTTCAGTCAGCCCCATCTACGTTTCAGGGAGTCCCGCATGTCCGCATCAAACAAGCTCATCATTTTCGACACCACGCTGCGCGACGGCGAGCAGTCCCCCGGCGCATCGATGACCAAGGACGAAAAAATCCGCATCGCGCGGCAACTCGAACGACTCAAGGTCGATGTCATTGAAGCCGGTTTTGCGGCCGCCTCGCAAGGTGACTTTGAATCCATCCATGCGATTGCCGGCATCATCAAGGACGCCACTGTCTGTTCGCTGTCGCGCGCCAATGACCGCGATATTTCCCGCGCTGCCGAAGCGCTGGCACCAGCGACCCGCAAGCGCATCCACACCTTCATTGCAACCTCGCCGCTGCACATGGAAAAGAAATTGCGGATGACGCCGGACCAGGTTTTCGAGCAAGCCACGCAGGCGGTGCGCTTTGCTCGCAACTTTACCGATGACGTCGAATTCAGTCCCGAAGATGGCAGCCGTTCCGATGTCGACTTCCTGTGCCGCGTGATCGAATCGGTCATCAAGGAAGGTGCCACCACAATCAACTTCGCCGATACCGTCGGCTATGGCGTGCCCGAACTGTACGGCCAGATGCTGCGCACTTTGCGCGAACGCATTCCAAACTCGGACAAGGCGGTCTGGTCAGTGCATTGTCACAACGACCTGGGTATGGCAGTGGCTAACTCGCTGGCCGGCGTGATGGTCGGCGGCGCGCGCCAGATCGAATGCACGATCAACGGCCTTGGCGAACGCGCCGGCAATACGGCACTCGAAGAAGTCGTGATGGCGCTGCGTACGCGCCGTGATCACTTCAATCTCGACGTCGGCATCGACATCAGCCAGATCGTCGCGACCTCGCGGCTGGTCTCGCAGATCACCGGTTTTGCGGTGCAGCCGAACAAGTCGGTGGTGGGCGCGAATGCATTTGCGCACGCTTCCGGCATTCATCAGGACGGCGTACTGAAAGCGCGCGATACCTACGAAATCATGCGCGCCGAAGATGTCGGCTGGGCTGCCAACAAGATCGTGCTGGGCAAGCTGTCGGGTCGCAATGCGTTCAAGCAGCGGCTTGAAGAACTCGGTATTTCGCTGGAGTCCGAAGGCGAAGTCAATGCCGCCTTCGCCCGCTTCAAGGAACTGGCCGACCGCAAATCCGAGATTTTTGACGAAGACATCATGGCGCTGGTGTCGGATGAAGCGCAGTCGCACGAGAACGAGTATTACCAGTTCGTATCGCTATCGCAGCATTCCGAAACCGGAGAAAAGCCAAGCGCGAAAGTCGTCTTTTCGATCGCCGGCAAGGAAGCCAGTTGCACCGGCGAAGGCAATGGTCCGGTCGACGCCATCGTCAATGCCATTGAATCGAAGACCGCCAGCGGTGCCGAGTTGCTGCTGTTTTCGGTCAATGCAATCACGACCGGCACGCAGTCGCAAGGTGAAGTCACGATGCGCCTGTCGAAGGCGGGTCGTATTGTCAATGGCGTCGGTGCCGATCTTGATATCGTCGTGGCGTCGGCCAAGGCGTATCTGTCTGCGCTCAACAAGCTGCACTCGAAGGTCGAGAAGCTCAACCCGCAGCTCTAAGACGGCGTCTCACGGAAAGCGGCGGTCCGGATCGAAGCGCAGATCCGGGCCGTTTTGCATCTTGCGTACGATCCCTTGCTGGTCAAAATGGACGTGCATCATCGAGTCCCACACATCCTGTTCCTTGTACGCATACGACCAGACCTCCATGTCGATGCGCGGCAGGCTGGATTTCTCGCCTGGTGCGCCTATGGTGCGCAGCACTTGCTGCTTGTCGGCGATGCCGGGTTCGAGCGTCGCAAACATCGCGGTCGTCAGTACCTGCCGATAGCTGACCAGCCGGCCATCGGCTCCGATGCGGGCCATCCAGGTGCGCTGGCCCCACGGACCTTTGGCGTACTCGAGCAAGTGGTCGTTGCCGAGTGCGTAGCGATGGGTGGGCGCACCCAGTTTGTCGAGCACCGCAGCCTCGGTGGCACCGGGTAAAACCGGCGGGGCCAGCAGGGCCGCGCAACCGCCTGACAGCAGGGCCAGCACGAGGATCAAGGGACGGAAAATGGACATGGAATCGGTCTGCTTATTGGGTAAAATTTTAATCGGATCGCGTGTTTGAACTGCCTGCGGGTTTGCTGTACACTGCTGCACCGGTCATTCTGGCCGGGTCGTTAATCGTAGTTCACGGTGTTTGGGGTGACAACTCCGCTCACCGCCTGTGAAAGGTAACACTCATGTCGATGGAAAAATCCAGCAAAGCCGCCATCATTGCGGACAATGCGCGCGGTCTGAACGATACCGGCTCCCCGGAAGTGCAAGTTGCACTGCTGACAGCCCGTATCAATGAACTCAATGGTCACTTCAAGGCGCACGCCAAGGATCACCATTCACGCCGTGGTTTGATCATGATGGTCAATCGTCGCAAAAGCCTGCTGTCCTACCTCAAGGGTAAAGACGCGACGCGCTATCGTTCACTGATCGAAAAACTCGGTCTGCGTAAGTAATCAGGGAATTGCATTTCTTCCCCGCTTACTGATCGCTGAAATGCCCGCATCGGCTCTGTCGATGCGGGCATTTTGTTTTTGAAGAATTCAGCAAGTTTGCAATAAGCCAGACGCTCTCTGGTGGTGGTGAGGTGAACGACAGCTCCTGAAAATCTGTCGGCAAAATAGAAAGGAATCACCGTGTTCAATAAAGTAAGCAAGACTTTCCAATATGGTCAGCATCAAGTCACGCTGGAGACCGGCGAGATTGCTCGTCAGGCTTCAGGTGCCGTCCTGGTCTCGATCGAAGATACCGTCGTGCTCGCGACCGTAGTCGCCCGCAAGGATGCCAAGCCAGGTCAGGATTTCTTTCCGCTGACCGTCGACTACGTCGAAAAAACCTATGCTGCCGGTCGTATCCCGGGCGGTTTCTTCAAGCGCGAAGGCCGTCCTTCCGAAAAAGAAACCCTGACATCGCGCCTGATCGATCGTCCGGTTCGTCCGCTGTTCCCTGAAGGCTACATGAATGAAGTGCAGATCATCATTCATGTGCTGTCAGTCAATCCTGAAATCGATCCTGACATCGCGGCGATGATCGGTGCATCGGCTGCCTTATCGGTCTCCGGCGTGCCATTCAGCGGCCCGGTCGGCGCGGCGCGCGTCGGCTACATCAACGGTCAGTACGTGCTCAACCCGACCACGACCCAGCTGAAATCATCGGACCTCGACCTCGTCGTCGCCGGTACTGAAGCCGCCGTCCTGATGGTCGAATCGGAAGCCAAACAGCTGTCCGAAGAAGTCATGCTCGGCGCCGTCGTGTTCGGTCACGAGCAAATGAAAGCAGTCATCGATGCGATCCATGAACTGGTGCGCGATGGTGGCAAGCCGGAAATCGAATGGGCACCTGCTGCCAAGAATGAAGCGCTGATTTCGCGCGTCGCCCATTTCGGCGAAGCCAAGCTGCGTGATGCCTATCAGACCAAAGACAAGCAAGCCCGTACCGCCAAGCTGAAGACGGCGACGTCGGAAGTGATGGAAGCGTTGAAGGCAGAAGCTGCCTCGATCGCCGGTGTCGCGCCGGACAGCGCCGATGTGAACAACATCCTGTTCGACCTCGAAGCCAAGATCGTCCGTTCGCAGATCCTTGAAGGCGAGCCACGCATCGACGGTCGTGATACACGTACCGTGCGTCCGATCGCTATCCGTACCGGCGTGCTGCCACGCACTCACGGTTCGGCCCTGTTCACCCGCGGCGAAACGCAAGCGCTGGTCATCGCCACGCTCGGCACCGCCCGTGACGAACAGAAGATCGATGCCTTGATGGGCGAGTACAGCGATCGCTTCATGCTTCATTACAATATGCCTCCGTTCGCCACCGGCGAAACCGGTCGCGTCGGTACCCCGAAGCGTCGTGAAATCGGTCACGGCCGTCTGGCCAAGCGCGCATTGCTGGCTGCACTGCCACCGGTCGAAGAGTTCAGCTACTCGGTGCGTCTGGTCTCGGAAATCACCGAGTCCAACGGTTCTTCCTCGATGGCATCAGTCTGCGGCGGTTGCCTGGCACTGATGGATGCCGGCGTACCGATGCAGGCACACGTTGCCGGTATCGCGATGGGCCTGATCAAGGATGGCGGCAAGTTCGCAGTCCTGACCGACATCCTCGGCGACGAAGATCACCTCGGCGACATGGACTTCAAGGTAGCCGGTACCGCCAAAGGTATTACCGCGCTGCAAATGGACATCAAGATCCAGGGCATCACCAAGGAAATCATGCAGGTCGCATTGGCCCAGGCCAAAGAAGGCCGCCTGCACATCCTCGACAAGATGCAGCAAGCCGTACCTATCGGTCATACCGAACTGTCGAACTTCGCACCGCGCCTGATCACGATCAAGATCAACCCGGAAAAAATCCGTGACGTCATCGGCAAGGGCGGCGCAGTCATTCGCGCGCTGACCGAAGAAACCGGTACCCAGATCGACATCAGCGATGAAGGCGTCGTCACCATCGCTTCCGTCGATGCCAGCGCCGGCCTCGAAGCCAAGCGTCGCATCGAAGAACTGACCGCGTCGGTCGAAGTCGGCAAGATCTACGAAGGCACCGTCCTGAAACTGCTCGACTTCGGCGCCATCGTCCAGGTCATGCCAGGCAAGGATGGTTTGCTGCACATCAGCCAGATCGCCAACGAGCGCGTCAATGCGGTCGCTGACTACCTGAAAGAAGGCCAGCAAGTGCGCGTCAAGGTTCTTGAAACCGATGACCGCGGCCGTCTCAAACTGTCGATGAAAGCAGCCGCCAGCGAAGAAGGAACTGCCGCTCCTGCAGCAGCGCCAGCAGCAGTGCCTGCAGCAGAATAAGCCAGCAGTTTCCGGCTCCAGAAAACCGTCCGTGGCGCAAGCTGCGGGCGGTTTTTTTTACGTCAAGGCCAGCGTGCTGCGCGCGCCGTACAATGCCTTTTTTGTCACGAAAGGATTCCCATGCGCGCAATCGAAATTACCCAGTTCGGCGGACCGGAAGTACTCCAGATTTGTGAGCGGCCTATACCGGTACCGAAGAGTGGCGAAGTGCTGATCCGGGTCCATGCGGCAGGGATCAATCGCCCCGACGTCTTCCAGCGCACCGGTAACTATCCGGTGCCGCCGGGAGCATCGGATTTGCCGGGTCTGGAAGTCGCCGGCGAGATCGTTGGCGGTGACCTAACCGGACAGCCATTTCTGCAAGGCGACCTCGTTTGTGCGCTGGTGCAGGGCGGTGGCTATGCCGAGTATTGCGTCGCGCCGGTCGGCCAGTGCCTGCCGGTACCGCTGGGATTGACTGCGCTGGAAGCGGCGTCGCTGCCGGAGACTTTTTTTACGGTCTGGAGCAATGTGTTTGATCGGGCGCACTTGTCCGGCAAAGAAACCTTGCTGGTGCAGGGCGGCACATCCGGCATCGGCGTGACCGCCATCCAGATGGCGGTCGCACTCGGTCATCGCGTGTTTGCGACCGCCGGTTCGGACGACAAATGCCGTGCTTGCGAAGCGCTGGGCGCGGAGCAGGGGATCAACTACCGCACACAGGATTTCGCGGCCATCATCAAGGACAAGACCGCCGGCAAAGGGGTCGACGTGATCCTCGACATGGTCGGCGGCGACTACCTGCCGCGCGAAATCAATTGCCTGGCCGATGACGGCCGCATCGCGCTGATCGCCTTGCTCGGCGGTGCCAAAGCCGAACTCGATCTGGGGCAGGTGCTGCGGCGCCGGCTCACTATTTCCGGGGCAACCTTGCGACCGCGCTCGCTGGCCTTCAAGGCCGCGGTCGCCCACCATTTGCTCAACACCGTATGGCCGCTGTTTGCGCAAAAAAGAATCAAGCCGGTGATCTTCCGCACCTTCCCGCTGGAGCAGGCCGCTGACGCGCATGTGCTGATGGAATCGAGTACGCATATCGGCAAGATCATGCTGCAGGTTTGACCCGTGACAGCTCGTGAGGATAGAATGGCGGGTTATTAAAATCGGGGTTCACTTATGCGTCGCAAGCTCGTTGCCGGCAACTGGAAAATGAATGGCAATCTCGCTGCCAACAGCGCGTTGCTCTATGAGCTGGTCGCAGCGATCGGCCATGCCGCACCCTGCGATATTGCTGTCTGTGTTCCCGCGCCTTACCTTGCTCTGTGCCAGCAGCAACTGACCAATACCGCCATTGCCTGGGGTGGTCAAGACCTGTCGGCGCACGAAGCCGGTGCCTACACCGGCGAAGTATCAGCAACGATGCTGACCGATTTCCGCAGTCATTACGTGGTGGTCGGTCATTCGGAGCGGCGTGCGATGCACGGCGAAAATAATGCACTGGTCGGCCAAAAAACCGTGCGTGCCTTGCGCGCCGGTCTGGTCCCCATCGTCTGTGTCGGCGAAACCTTATCCGAGCGCGAAGCCGGCCTGACCATGCAAGTGGTCGGCGACCAGCTCAATGCGGTACTGGACTTGCTGGAGCCGGCCGACCTGACCCGCATCGTCGTGGCTTACGAGCCCGTCTGGGCCATCGGCACCGGCAAGACCGCCACGCCGGACATGGCGCAGGAGGTCCATGCCGGCTTGCGTCAATTGCTGGCGGCACGGGATGCGCTTGCCGCTGAAGGCATCTGCATCTTGTACGGCGGCAGCATGAAGCCGGACAATGCCCACGAGCTGATGGCGATGGCCGATATCGATGGTGGTCTCATCGGTGGAGCCGCACTGAAGTCGGCTGATTTCCTGGCCATCATCGCCGCCAGCAGTCAGCAATAAAAAAACAATCAGCAACCCGTTCCGCTGCTTTTGCAGCGCTTCATCAACACAGCACGACAACCGCACCACACCTGAATTGGAAACCTAGTAATGAATACAGCTCTCACCATCATCGTCGTCATCCAGGTCGTCACTGCGCTGACCATCATCGGACTTGTGCTGATGCAGCATGGGAAGGGTGCCGACATGGGCGCCGCGTTCGGTTCGGGTGCCTCGGGCAGCCTGTTCGGCGCGACCGGATCATCGAACTTTCTGTCCAAAATGACCGGTGTCGCTGCTGCCGTATTTTTTGGTTCGACACTGGCGCTGGCCTATCTGGGTACGGGTCGCACTGTCTCGACAGGCAGCGTCACGGATACGATGACGACTGCGCCGGCCGCTGCGATACCTGCCACCCCGGCTGCACCGGTTGCGCCGGCTCCAGCGCCGGCAACGCCAGTCGGTCAATCAGGACAGATTCCAAAATAAGTTAAAAAAAGTCCGTTTCTCTCTCTGATAGATGCATTTGTGCATTGAACAAAAAGGGTAAATGCAGTTAGAATACGGGCCTCACGCCGACGTGGTGAAATTGGTAGACACGCTATCTTGAGGGGGTAGTGGCGAAAGCTGTGCGAGTTCGAGTCTCGCCGTCGGCACCAAACGAAAAAGAAGCCAGCGAGGTACAATGCCGAGCTGGCTTTTTAACGAGGGACGCAACAAATTCCTCGGAATCAGTTTAACTTTTCAACCTGATTGCGCGAATCGTGAACCTCGAAACTTACTTCCCTGTTTTACTCTTCATACTGGTCGGCATCGGTGTTGGTGTCGTCCCTCAATTACTTGGCCGCGTGCTCGCGCCATTCAAACCTGACTCCCAGAAAAACTCGCCTTACGAGTGCGGCTTCGAAGCCTTCGAAGATGCGCGAATGAAGTTCGACGTTCGCTATTATCTGGTCGCCATCCTCTTCATTTTGTTCGATCTTGAAACGGCATTTTTCTTCCCGTGGGGCGTCGCCATGCGTGACCTCGGCTGGGCCGGATTCGTCACGATGCTAGTGTTCATCGCCGAGTTCGCAGTCGGGTTCTGGTACATCTGGAAGAAAGGTGCCCTTGACTGGGAATAAATCATGGCAATAGAAGGCGTACTAAACGAAGGTTTTGTCACCACCACAGCTGACAAGTTAATCAACTGGACCCGCACCGGATCGATGTGGCCTATGACATTCGGCCTGGCCTGCTGCGCCGTCGAGATGATGCATGCGGGCGCTTCGCGCTACGACATGGACCGCTTCGGCGTCGTGTTCCGCCCATCGCCGCGTCAGTCCGACGTGATGATCGTGGCCGGCACACTGTGCAACAAGATGGCACCTGCCCTGCGCAAGGTGTACGACCAGATGGCCGAGCCGCGCTGGGTGATTTCGATGGGCTCGTGCGCCAATGGCGGCGGCTATTATCACTACTCGTATTCGGTCGTGCGAGGTTGTGATCGCATCGTGCCAGTCGACATCTACGTGCCGGGTTGCCCGCCG
>AEPR01000011.1 GCA_000195205.2 Oxalobacteraceae bacterium IMCC9480
CGCTGGCTGGCGGTTTCAGCCCTTGCTGTTGCCAGCGGCTGCATCCCTCGACCGCCCACGCCAAAATGCCATCGCGCTCCTTGAGCAGCTTGTCGGTGAGCCTGCCGTCCCGCTTTTCTTGGCGGAATGGTGACCGTGAACGGAATCAGGTGCAGACGACGCTTCATCACCTCGTCCACGTTGCGGATCGATGGCTTGTGGTTGCCTGCGATCACCAACTTGAACTTGGGG
>AEPR01000010.1 GCA_000195205.2 Oxalobacteraceae bacterium IMCC9480
ATAACCGAAGGGCATTGCACCAAATGCACCAATCACCGTCGCCACTACCGATGTCCTATCAACCTACTTTGAATTGACCATGACAACTTCCAATCCTCTACGCGTCGGCATCGGCGGTCCTGTCGGCTCCGGCAAAACCGCCTTGTGCGAACTGCTGTGCAAACGCATGCGCGACCAGTACGACATGGCCGTCATCACCAATGACATCTATACCAAGGAAGACATGGAGATCCTGCTGCGCGCCGATGCGCTGCCGGCCGAGCGACTGATGGGCGTCGAAACCGGCGGCTGTCCGCACACCGCGATCCGCGAAGATGCGTCGATCAACCTCGAAGCCATCGCCCGCATGAGCGCCGAATTCCCCGACCTCGACTTGATCCTGATCGAGTCCGGCGGCGACAACCTGGCCGCCACCTTCAGCCCGGAATTATCCGACCTGACGATCTACGTCATCGATGTTGCCGGTGGCGAAAAGATCCCGCGCAAGGGGGGGCCCGGCATCACGCGCTCGGATCTACTGATCATCAACAAGACCGACCTCGCACCGTACGTCGGCGCCAACCTCGACGTGATGGCCACCGATGCCAAGCGCATGCGTGGCGAGCGGCCATTCGTGTTCACCAATTTGCGCAGCGGCGATGGGGTCGAGAAGGTGATTGAATTTATCCGGCGGGAAGGCTTGATGGAGTCTTGAGAAAAGCTTGGGAGAATGGAACCGGCCACTGCCGATGACCACTGAAACAGTATTCCGCCGAACGGGGTTTGGCGATACGTTTAATGATCAGGAGTGTGCAACCATGAAATTCAATCTCCGTATTCCAGGTACTTCCATCGTAATTTCCGGCCACAAGATGGGCAAAGAAATCGAACACAAGAACACTGAAAAACCGAACACAACGGGAATCTCGCGTTTTTCGCCGATCAAGCTGACGTCTCGTCCCAAATGGGCCACTCCGAACACGAAGCTTACAAACTGGGCTGAGGGCGTAGCTGAATCAAAAAATGGTACGACGATATCTGCAGAAGAACGCAAGGAGCGCCGAGAGGTCGCCAGCAAGATTTACGAATTCAACAACGATAAAAAAGCGACCTCGCTGGAGCTATCCAATTTTTCACACATCACAAGTTTGCCGCCCATTCCTGCAAAAACGACAATGCTGACCGTAGCAGATTGCAAAGCATTGAACGTGGCACCTGATGTTACAACGTGCTTGAAAATGACGGATTTACATGTGTCGAACACCGCTATCACGGACCCTCCCGTACTCACAAAGAATGCGGCGATGAGAGAGCTTGACTTATCGAATAATAAAAATATGGAGACGGCGCCGAATTTAGCGAGTTGCCCCGAACTGAAAGGCCTCTTCCTGGGCCGATGTAATGCATTGGAAGAGCCCCCGGTTCTGACATCCAATAAAAAATTACAGGTCGCGGATTTCTCGGGATGCACAGCAATGAAGACAGGACCTGATTTTTCAGAAAACACTGAGCTTCGGGAGGCCTCTGTCCAAGGCTGTAAGGCAATGAACAATGCACCTATCCTGAGCAAGTCCCTCGACGGCCTGCCTCCCGAAGAAAGCAAGAACAAGATGGAGAGCATGAACTTGTATGGCACCAATTTTGAAGATGCGGGTCCGGAAGCACTTAAAAATGGCGACCTTTTCAAACCAATTAACTGGGGTAACGAAAAAACACCATCGGCTAAAACTAAGTAGACACAGCCGTCAGCACATACTCCACACCCATCCGGTCCAACGTCCCCATCATCTGATCAAAAGCAGCCGTCGCCTGCGCCGGCTCGCCCTTTACTCCCAGCTCGATATGCCGCCGCGTTTCGGCATCGCCGACGCTGGGCAAACTGAACACCTTCACCAGCGGATATTCCAGCTCAATCTGCTCCATCAGCGGCGTCAGCGTCGACTCCATTGAGCCATACACCAGCGCCGCTTTTTCGAGGCGCGGCACCTGATGGAACAGGTGGCTGTAGTGGGTATCGAGTACCCATTCAATCATCGGCCACGCCATCACCGGAAAACCCGGCACGAAGTAATGCGCGCCGCCGTCGCCGGTCAGCAATGAAAAACCCGGGATCTTGTTGAACGGGTTCGGGATGATGGACGAACCCGCCGGGAATTCGCCCATGTGCAGGCGGTGCAGATTTTCCGGCGCGGACAGCTTGAGTTCGGTGCCGCTTTCGCGTGCCATCTCGATCATCCGGCCTTCGATCAATGCCTTGGCTTCCGGGTGCTGGACCAGCGGCGTGCCGAAGGCGGCCGACGCGCATTGGCGCGTGTGGTCGTCCGGTGTCGCGCCGATTCCGCCGCAGGAGAACACGATGTCGCCGGTGGCCATCGTGCGGGCCAGCGTGGCGGTGATGCGGGCGCGCTCGTCGCCGACGTATTCGGCCCAGCCGAGTTGCAGGCCACGCGCCGCGAGCAAGGCGACGACTTTGGGGAAATGCTTGTCGGCGCGTTTGCCGGAGAGGATTTCGTCGCCGATGATGATGAGTCCGATGGCCATGGTGTCAGTCCGGTTGGGAATTTGTTGGGGGATGGGCGAGGCGGTATCGCGTCAGCGCCGCCAGGCAGTAATGCTCGAACCAGAGTCCGGTAAAAATGAACACCAGCACGTACAGCCAGATCGACAGCGCCGCCAGCAGCGGGAAAAACACCACCGACAGCGCACCGCCCAGCCAGAGCAATGTGGGCATCGCGCCGAGCGCGCCGGCAATCGCGCCTATCACCAGCAGCGGCCATTTATGCTGGCGTAAGATTGCGTGCAATTCAATTGTGTCCGCATGCACCGAGAGCGCATCGTACGCCAGTACGCGATAGGTCAGCCAGCCCCACAACAGCGGCTGCACCAGAAATCCCAGCGGCGGCAACGCCGACAGCGGCAGCGTGACCAGCCAGAGGAGCAGGAAGGTGACGAAGGACGTGAAGGCGATCCAGAGACTGCCGAGTATTGAGCCGCTACCACGCTGTTCGAGCGTCGGAAACCGCCGGCTGGCGACATGCCTGACGATGGCCGGCATGGCCAGCGTACCGATGAACACCAGTGCGGTCAGTATCATCAGCGGCAACAGCACCCACATCGCCAGCAGCGGCACGATGACGGCCTTGATCGCGCCGAGGCCGAACCAGCCGAGCACGTCACCAACGATGCGAAAGCCATCGTTATCGAGAAACCAGCCATGGATCCAGTCGATCAGCGGCTGGAAACCGAGCCACAGCACGATTCCCCAGATCAGCACCGATAGCAGGAACGGCATCAGGGTCAGCAGCAGCATGCGCGCATGCAGTTGCGACCAGACCGCACGGAAAAAAGCGGCAAGAACAGGCGACATCAGGAGGGGTGCTTGTCGAAGCCGGTCATGCGCTTGAGGCCCAGCCATTGCTGCGCCCAGAAGCCGTGGCCATAGTCGCGACCGCTGCCGAGCGGCGCTGGCAGCTGATCGCGGATGCCGGTAGGACCGAAGCTCTCGCTGAAGTTCGCGGTCCGGAAAACGATGTCCCAGACCGGGAATAACACGGCAAAATTATGACCGCCCAGCGAGCCTTTGCCGTAACTCTCGTGGCCGATACCGATGCCATGATGGACGCGGTGATAGCGCGGCGACACCAGCAGCCGTTCGCCGAGCCAGCCGAAATACAGCTT
The DNA here is from genome assembly GCA_000195205.2 of Oxalobacteraceae bacterium IMCC9480. Classification (GTDB taxonomy): domain Bacteria; phylum Pseudomonadota; class Gammaproteobacteria; order Burkholderiales; family Burkholderiaceae_D; genus Actimicrobium. Next base: position 3,658 of record AEPR01000010.1, read on the forward strand.
GACGTTGGCATGCTGCAGACTTTGCAGGATGCGCGACGCCGCCACCAGCAACACGTACTGGCCGGGCGGTACACCGATGGCCAGCGCAATGACGGCCATGTAAATATCGCGCATGAAATCGTCGAGCAGATGGTTGCGGTTGTCGCTCCACAGGTTCATGTCCTGCTGGCTGTGATGCAGGCCGTGCAGCCCCCACCACCAGTTGATCTGGTGCGAGCCGCGGTGATACCAGTAATCGAAAAAGTCCAGCACGAACAGGTACAGCAGGAAGGTCACCAGCGGCAGGTCGGTCACGCCAGGCCAGAGGCCGTCGAGATTGAACGGACGCACGCCTTCGAGATGCAGCAAGCCGGTCAAGTGATCGATCAGCGGATCAAGCACGAAGAACACCGCGACCGTGAACGCGCCGAGGCGATGGATGGCGGTGTACAGAAAATCGATGCGGCGCGCCCGCTTGTCAGTGATCACCTGGGCCGGCAACAGCGCTTCTAGCGGACGCAGCAGAACGAACAGCAAGACGATTTCGCACACGCCGATGAGCAGCCATTCGGTGCCTTCGAAAGCTTGTTCGGTAAATTCACCGAGGCCGGTCAGATAGATGAAGGGCTCGATCACGCTCTGGAACAGCCAGCCCTGAACTTGTCCGAACAGATCGACCAGATACGCAATCATCGACGTTGCTCCGCAATGTGCTGCCGGTAATCAGGATGGTCGCGCAAGGTCGCAAAGCAAAAACCTTTTTGCTCCAGCCCGCTCAGCAGGGGATCGAGCACGGCCGGTGCCCACGGGTCTTTGCGCGACCAGATGCCGAGGTGCGCCATGACGATATCGCCGTCTTTCAGGCCGGCCAGTGATTGCTGCAACAGTTTGGCGTTCGACCAGGTCTGGCTCGGCAATTCATCACCGGAAAAACCGGCCGGTGCCCAGCCGACATGGGCATAGCCACAGGCTGCGCCGGCGGCCCGCAACTGCGGTGTCAGCTTGCCTCCGGGTGCGCGCCACAGCGGGTCGAGCGTGGCACCGGTCAGCGCATGAAAGCGCGTTGCGACACGGTTGAGTTCATCGCAAACCTGCTGGCCGGTCCAGGCGACTTTCTTGCCTGCCTGCGCGCCAAATTGCGGTTTCATTTCGATCTTGCCATCGGGCAGGTCGCGCTGGGCATACACATGGTCAAAGGTATGCGTGCCGAAGGCGTGGCCTTCGGCGACCAGCGCTTTCCAGTACGGTGCCCACGACGGGTCCAGCGAAAAATCGCCGTTGACGGTTTTTTCATTGGCCAGAAAGAATGTCGCTTTGGCATGATGCCGCCGCAGCGTGTCGGCGATCAACGTGGCTTGCGACTGGCTGCCCGTGTCGAAGGTCAGGTAAATGGTGCCCTTGCAGGCGGCGGGCGCAGCAGCTGCCACATTGCCGGCGACAATCCATGCCAGCAACAGGCAAGCCAGTCGCATCGGGCCGGCAGGAAAAGTCATCATGGTCATGCGCGCTTGTCCACGTTGGTCAGCTGGCTGCGCGGTTGATGAAATACACGCCATGCGGCGAACGACCGACCGGAATCAGCTTGATGACCTTGCGGCTGGCGACGTCGATCACAGCGACTTTCTTGATCCAGCGCAGCGTGACCCACAGCGTCTTGCCATCGGCGGTCAGCTCCATGCAATCCGGCCCGCCGGGAACGTTGATGGTGCCGACGTTTTCGAGCGTCTTCATGTCAATCAGGTTGATCGTGTTCGATACCCGGTTCGAGACAAACATGTGGCGACCATCGCTCTTCGGATGGAAATTGTGGGTTCCTGCACCGGCCTTGATGCGCTTGACGACCTTCTGTGTGCGCCAGTCGATGACTTCAACGACGTCGCTGCCCATGATGCCCACCATCAGGTATTTGTCGTCGGGTGTCAGCGTGATACCGGCGGGTAGCTTGCCGACTGGCATGGTCCATTTGACGGTCTGGGTGGCCAGATCAATCGCACTGATCTCGTCACTGCCTTGCTGGGTAATGAAGACCGTGCTGCTATCTGCGGTGAAAACCATGTGGCTGGGCAGCTTTGGCAACGGCACGCGCTTGGCCAGTGTCATGTCCTTGCCGTCGTAGCGATAAATGTCGACGCGATCGAGCCGCAGCGCATTGGCGACAAACCATTTCTGGTCCGGAGAAAAGCCGATCTGGTACGGGTCGGCGATATTCTTGACGCGGCGCTGGATCTCACCGGTGGCGGGGTCGAGGAAGACCAGTTCATCGCCGGTGGCACTGGCCACGATCAGCGATTTATTGTCGGGCGTCGCCATCAGGTGATGCGGTTCCTTGCCCACCGAAAACGTATCGGTGACCTTGTAGGTGTCCTGATCGATCAGGCTCACTGTTGCATCACGAGAATTGAGAACCACCACGACGGTGGCGTGGACTGGCGCTGCACCGAACAGCGCGACCAGAACCGCACAAGCACTACCTAAATGACGAAGCATGAATACCACTTGAAGAGGGTTGGAACGACCCGCATTTTACCGCTTCGGCCAAGGCACTGGTAGCAGTCATGTGTTTCATCCTGCATCCGGCGCTGCACCGGCATGGCCTGCTACAATCGTCACGCGTTTTTACCCGCCCACTCACTCATTCCAGGAAAAAATCATGTCCCTCACCATGTTGGCCTCAGGCCTGCAATACAAAGATACCCAGGTTGGCACCGGCGAAGAAGCCAAAGCAGGCGATCACGTCAGCGTCCATTACACCGGCTGGCTGCAAAAAGCCGACGGCACCGCCGGCAGCAAATTCGATTCCAGCAAGGATCGCAATGATCCATTCAATTTCCCGCTAGGCGCAGGTCATGTGATCAAGGGCTGGGACGAAGGCGTGCAAGGCATGAAAGTTGGCGGCGCCCGTACGCTGGTGATTCCTGCTTCGCTCGGCTACGGCGCACGTGGTGCAGGCGGCGCGATTCCGCCCAATGCGACGCTGATTTTTGACGTCGAACTGCTCGGCGTCTGAGGCCAGGCATGAAACCTTTCCTCAAACATGTGTGCGCTGCGGCGCTGCTGAGCTTGATGGCAGGTGCCGGCATCGCGGCGGATGCGGTCGCTCCGGTCGATGCCAAAGCGATGGTGACGACGGCTTCCGGACTGCAGTACAAGGATGTCAAGCTTGGCACCGGTGCCGTCGCCAAGTCTGGCAGCAAGGTCAATGTGCATTACACCGGCTGGCTGCAAAATCCGGACGGCAGCACCGGCAAAAAGTTCGACTCCAGCCGCGACCGCGGACAGCCATTCCAGTTTCCGCTGGGTGGCGGCCAGGTCATTCGCGGCTGGGATGAAGGCGTGCAAGGGATGCAGGTTGGCGGTCAACGCCGTCTGGTCATTCCGGCAGCGCTCGGCTACGGTCAGCGCGGTGCGGCCGGCGTGATCCCGCCTGGTGCCACGCTGATATTTGACGTGGAATTGCTCGGTCTCTGACGCGCATGATCCGCCGCCTTGTTGCAGCCCTGATGCTGCTGTCGCTGGGCGGTTGCGCCGTCGTGACCGTGGGAGCGGCAGCCGTCTCGGTGGCCGGCACGGTCGTCGGCGTCGGCGTGACTGTCGGCTCGGCGGCGGTCAGCGTGGCCGGCAGTGCCGTCAAGGGCACCGCCGGCCTGCTGGTCAATTGAATGATTCACTGATTTCTACCGGGACCACACATGACACTACAAACCCAGTTCGAGCAAGCGCTCGCCGACTCGAAAAATCTCGACGACCGTCCTGACAACATGACGCTATTGAAGATGTACGCGCTCTACAAGCAAGCCAGCAAAGGCAATGCCGACGGCGACCGGCCCGGGTTTACCGACATGGTCGGCCGTGCCAAATGGGATGCCTGGGATGCGTTGAAGGGAATTAGCCAGGACGACGCGATGCAGCAGTACATCGACCTGATTGCTGAGCTCAAGAACTGATCATTCAGCCCGGAGTGGCAAACACCTTTGCCATGTTGCGGGTGACTTTTTCCTGGATCATCGGGGCAAATGATTTCAGCAGGAAGCCTAGCGTGATATCGAGCCGGGCTTCATGCACGTCGATGGCCAGCGTGCCCGCCACGCCGCTGCGCGTGAACGACAGCACATCGCCTTCCCACACACTTGCGACGTCGTAGTCGGCTGCCATTTTGTCGGCCACCGTTTGTGCGGCCGCGATGGCGCTGTCCCGCGTGAGCTGGTGTTGCTGGGTAATACTGATATCGGCCATCGCCTTATCCTTTCGAGTGCACTTGCGGGTTCAGGCAATTCGGCGGCAACTGGCCGGCCAGGGCGGCGATCAGGTTGCCGGCGGCGCAATGGGTCATGGCACGCCGCGTCGGTGTCGAGGCGCTAGCGATATGCGGCGTCAGCACCACGTTCGACAAGCCTAGGAATTCTGGATTGAATGCCGGCTCAGCTTCGAATACATCGAGACCGGCACCGGCGATGCGCTGCTCGCGCAACGCCGCAATCAGTGCCGCATCATCGACGATCCCGCCCCGCGCAATATTGACCAGAATCGCTGATGGCTTCATCAGTGCCAGCTCGGCTGCGGCGATCGTGTGGTGGGTCGCTGCCGAATACGGCAGCACCAGCACCACATGGTCGGCCTGGCGCAGCACGTCTTCCTTGCTGAGATACACGGCCTCGTTGGCACGCGCTTCCAGGTCCGGGGCCAGGCGCGAACGATTGTGATAAACGACTTTCATGTCAAACCCCATGGACCGCCGTGCAATCGCCTGCC
>AEPR01000009.1 GCA_000195205.2 Oxalobacteraceae bacterium IMCC9480
TTTTTCTGCCCAGAGTCTATAGCCATACCGAAGATTATCTTTCGGCTCCAATATCAATGCAAAAGAATCATATCCGGCGACGCGCACTGATTCACCGCGTCGCACATCATAATAAACTGTGATGTCCGTTCCATTCGATGCCAATATCGCAGGAAAAACATCCTGGGCACCTTTATTCTCGACAAGCAGCGTTTTGGATTCGGGAACATAACAAATAATTTCGTCATTGTTCCGGATATATTCCCGCGGCTTACCATCCAGAATTTCGAGTTTTTCGATCTCGTTTTTACCATCGAGAATATGCGTGATGCGGGACGTGCGAACCTGACTAGCCTGCTGATAAACAAAGGTCCCGGAATAATTGACTTTTTTCGCCGCAACCTGAATGCGCAATAACCAACTCTGTGCGTCCCGACTATCGTCGGACGTGTCGGCACCAATAGCGTAAGAAGAACAAGCAATCAAACTCGACAGGAGAACGACAAACTTGAATAAAACGAGTGTTTGCCGCATGAATATTATTTACCCGTGTTAGTTGCAAAAGTGGCAGAACGTGCAAATTGTGCACTGCTGTATAGCGATGGTGAAAACTGCTGGTGTGCCAGCAGATATTCGTCCATACGTGAATCTCGCAATACTTCAACCCGCTCTGGTGGCACGGCCCCTCCATTCTGGGCAACCATCAGGCCGGATAGCTTTTGCGCCATATCCCCCGGGCGAGCCGCTTGCATCGCCCGCTCTACCGGACGACCGCTATCGAAAGAGTTGTTAGCGACCATCAAGTGAGGAAGACCAAGATATGCCACTGCTGCCGCAGCTGCCAACCCTGGGACGATCAATTTCCGCCCCCCTATCCAGCGACCGGCATTCGCCTTTAACGCAGGCTCACCGGTAGGCGACACCATCACTTGAGGAATTGAGGTTGCCGCGTCGGGAGGTCGCGCAATGATTGCCGGCTCAAGATCGAGTCTGGCGGCCAATCGCGCAGAAAAACCTGCACTAAGCGTCGTCGCCGTATCGTCAGAACGCAATGCGTCTCCTATCTGATGATAGAGCGCCCAGCAATCCTGCTCCGCGGGCTGGCGTAATTTTTTTGCTACATCGTCCCAGCGGTGCCTTGCCAGCTCACCATCTGCAAAAGCCGAAATTTCCTCGTGCATCATGTCATTCGCTTTCATACCCACCTCGCTAAATCAAGCACACCAGCCCCTGTCTGTCATCACAATCATTCACCAGCGCTTGTCGATCGCCGTTCCGAGTAGCGGACGCAATCTATCGGCAATCGCTTCACGTGCCCGAAAAATCCGGCTTCTCACGGTACCTATCGGACAGCCCATTGCATCGGCGATTTCGTCGTAGCTCAACCCCTCAATTTCGCGCAATGTAATGGCTGTACGTAGTTCTTCAGGTAATGCACCCATCGCAACATTTACCGTTTCAGCGATCTGTTTTGTCGCCAGCATCGACTCGGGTGTGTTGATATCTCTTAGGTGGTCTGCGTCCTCAAAAGTTTCTGCCTCCTCTGCATCGGCATCTGTTGATGTCGGTGCACGACGGCCTTGCGTTACCAGAAAATTTTTCGCCGTGTTGATACCGATCCGGTAAAGCCACGTATAGAAAGCAGCGTCACCGCGAAACTGAGGCAGTGCCCTGTAAGCCTTGATGAAAGCTTCCTGAACAACGTCCTCAGCCTCGGCATGGTCGCGCACTAACCGCGACACTAATCGCATCAACTTCCGTTGGTACTTGATCACTAACAGCTCGAACGCTTTCTTGTCGCCACGCTGAACCCGCTCGACAAGTAGTTGATCAATATCGCGTTCTGTCGTCAATCCCCATTCCCTTACTTTTTTGCAACACGCACGCGGCCCGAACTGTTGACTGGTTGAAATGAACAAAGTTCACTATCTGGATTCTGCTTACTCATGAATTGTCTCGGCAGCGCGATAATTTTGCGCGGCTATCCACCGGCACGCAACGGACAAACGCCGAAAGCCTGACGTTGAGATAGCGTCCGGAAGAATCAGCAATGAGCTAACAACTCCTGCATTATCTTTCAGCCGAAGTAACAAGAAGGTTGAGAACATCAAGGTACCCGGTTGCAGTTGCACCAGGCAATCGATATCCGCCGCTGTCGCAGCGCTCCGGGGCGTTGGCCTGACAAACAGAAACGAACGTCTGATTTGCCCTAGCCCTGAGATATCGAGAGACACCGGAACTCCCGGTACCACTGCTTGCAAGAGAGCGGCAACAGCGGCAACCAAGGCACTACCGGACAAGCCGGAGCGAACGAGTAACGAGATATCTGGCGAAGACAAGAACAGCAAGGCGAATGCTGTGATGAAAAGCATTACGGACAAGGTCAGACACAATAATTTGACAATGCGAGAGGGCTTCACTACTGCGGAAACGGCGATGGAGGACCCATCGCCCGACAAATCGCCGCCCTCTAACGGGCGAACCCGAGGAGGCGGCAACGACATCAGATCTTGCCGAACACCAATGTACCGTTGGTGCCGCCAAAACCAAACGAGTTTTTGACTGCAATATCGATCGCCATATCGCGAGCGACGTTCGCACAGTAATCAAGATCACAATTCGGATCCTGATTCTCGATATTGATCGTCGGTGGCGATTTTTGATTGTGCACGGCGAGCACGGTGAAGACTGATTCCAGACCGCCGGCACCACCTAGAAGATGACCCGTCATCGACTTGGTCGAATTGACCACAATGTTTTTGGCATGATCACCCAAAGTCCGTTTGATCGCCACCGTTTCGGCAACATCACCAAGCGGTGTTGACGTTCCGTGGGCATTCACATAGTCGACCTGGGAACTGTTGATTCCGGAATTAGTCAATGCGGAAATCATGCACCGTCGGGCTCCCTCGCCATTCTCGAGAGGCGCAGTCATGTGATGCGCATCTGCACTCATGCCAAAACCGAGCAACTCGGCGTAGATCTTCGCACCACGCGCCTTCGCATGTTCGTACTCTTCGAGCACCATCACGCCAGCGCCTTCGCCAAGCACAAAACCGTCGCGATCACGATCCCACGGCCGGGACGCGGCAGCAGGATCGTCATTGCGCGATGACAGCGCCCGTGCCGAAGCAAATCCACCCAGTCCGAGCGGTGAAATTGTCGACTCGGAGCCTCCCGCAATCATCACATCCGCATCACCATATTCAATCATGCGACCTGCTGAACCGATGCAATGCAATCCGGTGGAACAAGCGGTGACGATAGCCAGGTTAGGCCCACGCAATCCGTACTTGATCGACAGATGTCCCGAAATCATATTGATGATCGAAGCGGGAACAAAGAAAGGACTGATACGACGCGGTCCGCGCGCAGTCAGCTCGGCATGGGTTTCCTCGATCAATGGCAAGCCACCAATTCCGGAACCCACGATTACGCCGATACGATCTGCATTTTCTTCGGTAACAACCAGACCGGAATCCTGCATTGCCTGGATACCTGCTGCCATGCCGTAGTGAATGAATGCATCCATGTGGCGTGCTTCTTTTGCCAGCATGTATTCTTCGACATTGAAGTTTTTCACTTCGCCGGCAAACCGGGTACTGAAGGCTGTTGCATCGAACTTGGTGATCGTTGCGATGCCTGACTTGCCTTCAAGAACAGCATTCCATGCATCGGAAACAGTATTTCCAACGGGTGAAATGCAGCCGAGACCGGTAATAACGACGCGACGTGGACGTTGGTTTTTGCGGCTCAATAGTTTCTCCTAGACGCTATCAACTCAGGCTTTGACGTGTGCCTTGGCGTAGTCAATTGCTTGTTGAACGGTGGTGATTTTTTCTGCTTGCTCGTCCGGAATTTCCATTTCGAATTCGTCTTCGAGTGCCATGACCAACTCAACGGTATCGAGGGAATCTGCGCCAAGGTCATCAACGAACGATGACTCAATCTTGATGTCTGCTTCGGCGACGCCCAGTTGCTCGGCGACGATTTTCTTAACGCGTTGTTCGATATCGGACATAGTGATACTCCATTAATTGGGTGACAGAAAGTGCGCGCATTTTATCAGGTTTGCGCATTGAGAATTTACTTTTGGCTTTGATTCTGAAGAATGATCAAAACCTTGCCGCAAGTAATAAATTTTAATCAGCTCATGTACATGCCACCGTTGACGTGGAGGGTGGTACCGGTGATGTAGCTCGCTTGTGGCGACGCTAGAAAAGCAACTGCAGCGGCGATGTCTTCGGGCTGGCCAAGCCGCCCCAGAGGAATTTGCTGCGTCAACTGGGCGATCTGCGACTCTGCTAGTGCCTTGGTCATATCGGTATCGATAAACCCGGGAGCGATGCAGTTCACGGTGATGTTGCGGCTGCCGATTTCGCGGGCAAGTGCACGACTCATTCCGGCGACTCCGGCCTTCGCGGCGGCGTAGTTCATCTGACCAGCGTTGCCAGCCGAACCGACGACGGAGGTGATGTTGATAATCCGCCCCGCCTTACTCTTCATCATCCCCCGCAACACAGCCCTCGACAGGCGCCCTACCGCCGTCAGATTAGTCGCAATAACGGAATCCCATTCGTCATCCTTCATGCGCAGCGCAAGCTGGTCAGCGGTGATGCCGGCATTATTAACAAGGATGGAGAGCCCCCCAAATTCTTTTTGAATACGCTCAACCAGCTCCGTGCAGGCCGCGGCGTTAGTGACGTCAAGTACCGCACCCCTGCCAGCCCCGGCGCGTTGCGCATCCAGATAAGTAGATATCGCTGCGGCACCGGCTTCAGTGGTCGCCGTACCGACAACGGTAGCGCCTTGATTGACCAACTCAATAGCAATAGCGCGTCCGATGCCGCGTGATGCACCGGTTACCAGAGCGATTTGATGTTGCAGATTCAGACTCATGTTGCTGACACTCCATTCAATAAACCGCGTACGCGCGCAAGCGAGACAGGATCGGTGATGGCATCGGAAATCAGGGTGCTATCGATACGCTTGGTCAGGCCTGAAAGTACTTTTCCAGGGCCACATTCGATGACATGGGTGATACCTGATGCAGCCATTTTTCCTATGGTCTCAACCCAGCGCACCGGGCTAGCAGCCTGACGTACCAAGGCATCCTTCACACCAGCGACATCGCTCACGATTGCTACATCCACGTTGTTGATAACAGGGACAAGTGGCGTGGCAAAGTGCAATGGATCAAGGTAGACACGCAAGCGATCCGACGCAGGCTTGAGCAGCGACGAATGGAATGGTGCAGAGACAGGAAGAATCAACGCCCGCTTGGCGCCTTTCGCTTTTGCCATCTCGCAAGCGCGTTCTACCGCCGCCTTCGTGCCTGCAATAACTACTTGAGCAGGGGCATTGAAATTGACGGCCTCCACCACTTCGCCCTGCGCAGATTCGGCACACAAGGCGATCACGTCCGCATCAGTCAGGCCAAGGATAGCGGCCATTCCGCCTTGCCCGACTGGAACAGCCTGCTGCATTGCTTCGGCACGAAAACGCACCAATGGAACCGCATCCTTGAAGGACAGCACCCCCGATGCGACCAGTGCCGAATATTCTCCGAGGCTGTGGCCGGCGAACATGGCAGGAACGGGACCACCGTCGGCAATCCAGGCACGATACATCGCCACGGCCGCAGTCAGCATCACGGGCTGGGTATTGGTTGTCAGGTCGAGTAGCTCTTTCGGCCCGGACGCAATCAGCTCGGCCAGGTCGATCTTCAACACCTCGGATGCTTCGGCAACAGTTTCCCTGACAGCCGCATTGTCGCTGAAAGCATTCAGCATGCCGATAGCTTGGGAGCCTTGGCCCGGAAAAACAAAAGCAAAATTTGTCATGCGATCGCTTTAATAAATTAGATTGAGTCTACATTCGTGCAACTACTGCACCCCACGTAAAACCACCACCGACACCTTCCATCAGGATGTGCTGGCCCGGCTTGACCCGGCCGTCGCGCACGGCGGTATCGAGTGCAAGTGGGATGGATGCTGCAGATGTATTGCCGTGCTGATCAACGGTGACCACCATTTTTTCTGCCGGCATTTTCAGTTTCTTGGCCGTGCTTTGCATGATACGTATATTGGCCTGATGCGGGATCAGCCAGTCGAGCTCACTCGCAGCGATACCAGCACTGTCGAGTGCCTCGACGGCGACTTTTTCGAGTAAGGACACCGCGAGCTTGAATACCGCAGGGCCATCCATCGTCAAGAAGCCACTGCCGGCGAGTACCCCGCCGCTGACACCACCCTCGACGCACAAAATATCGCCGTAGCTGCCATCGGCATGTAGCTTGGTGGCCAGGATACCGGGCTCGGCAGCGGCAGAAAGAATGATTGCACCAGCACCGTCTCCGAACAGTACACAGGTGCCGCGGTCCTTGAAGTCAAGAATCCGGGAGAACACCTCGGCACCGATCACCAAGGCTTTTTTGTGCGCACCAGACCGGATGAAACTGTCCGCAACCGAGACGGCATAAATGAAGCCGCTACAGACTGCCTGCACGTCCACTGCCGCGCATCCATTGGTGATGCCGAGCTTGCGCTGAACTACGCATGCAGTGCTCGGAAATCCGCCGAAATGGTCCGGGGTCGACGTCGCAACAATAATCAAATCGATGTCATTGCCCGTCAGCCCAGCCATCTCGAGCGCATTTTGTGCCGCCTGTACTGCAAGGTCACTGGAAAATACGGCGGGATCAGCATAGTGGCGCGCCGAGATTCCGCTACGCGAAAAAATCCATTCATCGGATGTCTCTACGCCCGTCAGAGCGAGTCGAGCGACTAGCTGCTCGTTAGTAACCCGGTCAGGCGGCAGGTAGCTACCTGTTCCGATAATTTTGCTATAAGTTGTCATGCACTTTTCTGCTCATTCAAATCGATCACAAGGCCTGAATCCTCGACCACAGGAAAGACATCCGCCTGCGGCATCATCGACGCTATGGTCAGCGAGATGCGCGACAGTACATCATTCTTCGCTGCGTCGTAGGCGCGCTTGATAGCCCACTCATAACCATATTTATCTGCACTGCCATGGCTTTTGAACACCAGTCCGCGCAGACCTAACAGACTCGCCCCATTGTAACGGGACGGGTTGATGCGACGGGAAATGGCCTTCAAGGCCCCGCGCGCAAGTAGCGCACCAAGCATGTTCAATGGCGAACTCCGCAACTCGGCAGCAAGCACGTTTTTGACGAAGCGACCTAGCCCCTCAGACGCTTTCAGCGTGACGTTCCCGACAAAGCCATCACAAACAACGATATCCGTCGTTCCCTGAAAGATATCGTTGCCTTCGACATTGCCGTAAAAATTGATCGCTCCCCTGTCATGATCTGCACGCAGTAAAGCGGCAGTTCGCTTGACGAGATCATTGCCTTTGATATCTTCTTCGCCAACATTGAGCAAGCCGATCGTTGGACGCGCAATCCCTTCCATCGCAGCGACCAGCACAGAACCCATCAAGGCGAACTGATACAGATGCTGGGGCTCGCAATCCACATTGGCGCCAAGATCAAGCATGTAGGTGGGAGCGTTTTTTTGGTTGGGAATGATGCCGCAAATCGCCGGCCGATGAATGCCCGGAATCGTCTTCAACACGTAACGTGACACCGCCATCAGCGCACCCGTGTTGCCTGCCGACACGCAGGCGTGTGCCGTTCCAAGCTTGACAAGATTGATGGCTGCGCGCATCGACGAATCTTTTTTACGGCGCAATGCCACCTCGATGGAATCATCCATCGCAACGACTTCGGAAGCGTGAACAACGGAAATACGCGGATGACTGGCGCACTTGAGCTTTTTCAGCTCGGCGTGGATAGCGTCTTCCTTGCCGACAAGGATAAGTTCTGCGTCTGGCTCGTGATCGACGAAAGAAAGTGCAGCATGAACAGTGACCGATGGCCCATGATCGCCGCCCATGCAGTCGATTGATATTTTAATTGTCATTGATTTGATTCAATACCCTGCTCCAACCGTTTTACAGCCGAGATTCGGTGTGATTCAAACTGACGCAACGGGTTGTGTCAACACGTAAAAAAGCGGCACCAGACAAGAAATACGCTGAGCCGCTTTTTGTAATTTGATGCCAACGAATATTATTCGTCGTTTTTCGTTTTCAGAACTTTGCGGCCACGATAGTAACCGGTAGGGCTGATGTGGTGGCGCATGTGTGTCTCACCAGTTGTTGCTTCGACTGCCAGTTGCGGTGCAACGAGGAAGTCGTGTGAACGATGCATGCCACGCTTGGACGGGGACTTTTTGTTTTGCTGAACAGCCATGATTACTCCTAAACCCTAAGATCTCAAATTTTAACATAGTCGGCTTGTCCAACTACGACAAAACCGAGCAACACTCTGTACATGAAGGCCGTGAACAGTGTTCGGCTTACTACTGGAAATCTTTACCGCTTCAAGTCTTTTAATGCCGCAAATGCTGACGGTTTTTTGGCAGCATCCAGTGCAGCAGTTCCTGACTTCGGACAAACCTCGTGCTTGACGGACAGTGGAATCGACAGCAATGCTTCGTCTTCAATCAGGTCAGTAATGAGCAAAGTTTTAGTGCCTACAATGACATCAACATCATCATCAGCAAGTACCTCATCAATACGGTCAGCCTCTTCCTCGTCCTTTGCAATAACCAGTTTTGCGCTGGACGCAATTACAAAATCCAATGGACCAAGGCAACGCTGACAAGACAGTTTGACGACTCCGGAGATATCCAACACCAATCTCGGATGCCCGGCGTTATCGCTACCACCTTGCAGAAACCAGCTGATCGATCCCGAATCGCCGACAACTTCTCCGGCAAGTCGTGTCAAATCAGTGACTTCTGTTTCGCCTTCCCGGCGATCCTTCAAGCGGCAAAACTCAAAGACATCGATTACCAAATCATTCATAGACTAATTGGAACCCGGAAAACCTGCGATAATAACAGGCTTTTTCGTTATTAGTCAAAGTCTTACAGCACCTTTATACAATGACGATCAAATCAAATTCAAATCATGTTTAATCAAACTGAACAAGTGCAACTGATACTCGCATCGGGGTCGACTTACCGAAAGGAATTGCTGGACCGCTTGCGATTGCCATTCATTGTGATTTCACCTAACATCAATGAAACACCGCTGCATGACGAAGCACCCCAGGCAACTGCGCTGCGACTCGCGCAGGAGAAAGCCGAAGCCATCGCCGGGCAGCACCCCGGGGCAATTGTTATCGGATCGGATCAAGTGGCCCTGCTTGATGGTCAACAAATCGGCAAACCTGGCACGCATACAAATGCACTAGCCCAATTAGTTGCAATGCAGGGACGCAGCGTCATCTTCCACACCGCCCTGTGCGTCCTTGACGCTAGACCTTCAGTTAAATCACGCGCAATTCAATTGTGCAACATTGAAACACAAGTCACTTTCCGCAACCTTCCCGCCAGCCAGCTTGATGCCTATTTGCGCATCGAACAACCTTATGACTGCGCCGGAAGCGCCAAGAACGAAGGACTTGGGATTGTATTGATTGAATCAATCAATAGCAACGATCCAACCGCCCTCACCGGCCTGCCGCTAATTGCCCTAACCAGCATGCTGCTTCAGGCCGGCGTTTCATTTTTTGGCAACTCACCTTAGCAAAGCAAACATCATGGCCGGCATTCTTTATCTCATTCCCAACACGCTCAGCGCTGCGCTGAGTGCAGCCGACGATCTGCTTGCATCAATCATTCCGGATGAAGTCCAGAAAATCACCGCTGGGCTCGACTACTTCATTGCCGAAAATGCAAAAACTGCCAGAGCCCATTTAAAACTTGTGTCACGCAATCATCCGCTGGCGATCGCGCTGCAAGAAATTCGTATCGATGAATTGAACATCAATACGGATGCAGCAGCGCTACCGGCGCTGCTCGCGCCAGTGCTCGCCGGGCGCGACGCAGGTCTGATTTCTGAAGCGGGAGTCCCCGCCGTCGCTGATCCCGGTGCGAACCTGGTACGACTGGCGCATCAACATGGCATCCGGGTGAAGCCACTGGTGGGTCCGTCATCGCTATTGCTCGCGGTAATGGCAAGCGGCCTGAACGGGCAGAGCTTCGCGTTCAACGGATACTTGCCCATCGACGGTGCCCAGCGCTTGAAACGGATCAAAACACTGGAAGATCGCTCACGCCAGGAAAAGCAAACTCAGCTATTCATCGAAACGCCCTACCGCAACCTGGGATTGCTGGAAGCACTCACCGCCACCTGCTCCCCAGGCACGCTGGTTTGCATCGCCACAGACCTGACGACGGACGAAGAGTCGATACGTACGCAAACGGCCGCGCAATGGAAGCGCGAACTGGCGGCCGGAAAAACGCCGGACTTTCACAAGAAGCCGACAGTATTCCTGCTACTTGCAGAATGAGCGTCTCAGAATAAAAAAAGGCGACCTGGTCGCCTTTTTTTATCGTGCCAGAGCAAAGGTGTGGTTGACCAATGCCGTTTCAGCTCAGTGCAATTGCAGGCCGGCACCGGAAACAATCGACTTCATCGCCCCTGCCCCCATCGCTGCGCCGAATTTCTTCAAGACACGCTCAGGCAAACCTTCATGTTGCGTGTAGTCAACCACGTCTTCTGCCTTGAACTCGTCACGGGCGACGCTATCGATCGTCCCGAAGCCGTCGGCCAGACCCATCTCGACAGCTTTCGTGCCGGTCCAGAACAAGCCTGAAAACGTCTCGGGTGTTTCCTTGAGCCGCTTGCCACGCCCCTTGCGGACGACATCAATAAACTGCTGGTGGATTTCATCAAGCATCTCTTGCGCATAGGCTTTTTGCTTTTCACTTTGCGGGCTAAACGGATCCATGAATCCCTTGTTGACGCCCGCCGTTTGCAATCGACGCTCGACACCAACCTTGTCCATCAAGCCGGTAAAGCCAAAACCATCCATCAACACACCAATGGAACCGACGATGCTGGCCTTGTTGACAAAAATTTTATCGGCCGCAACGGCAATGTAATAACCACCGGAGGCGCACATTTCGTCGACTACGACATACAGCGGCTTCTTCGGATACAGCTTGTGCAAGCGACCGATTTCATCGTTAATCATGCCCGCCTGAACCGGACTACCGCCCGGGCTATTGATGCGCAGGATGATTCCCACAGCGGCTGTGTCGGCATATGCCTTGTTCAAGGCTGGAATGACCGATTCTGCAGATCCGCTACCGCCACCGGACTCGATCGTGCCGTCAATGTCAATGAGTGCCGTATGCGTGGTCAGCACTTCTGTATCGGTCTTGCCGAAACTGACGAAGGCCCAGATCCCGAAGACCACCGCGGCCAACGTAGCCAGCCTGAAAAAAATACCCCAGCGACGGCGGGCACGCTGCTCGCGCAATGCTTCATAGGCCAGCTTCTCGATGACGTCGCGCTCCCATCCGTCTTTCATGGGCTTACCGCCTGATCCGGCTGGTGGGGCGGAGTTAAAATCATCGTTGTTCATCGTTACTTTTCCTATCGATCGAAAACTCAGCCTTTGGCTGCTGTTACATAACTATCAGGACACCAGGCGATCTGGCCATTGATTTCAGTGACCGCAATCGGACGAAGCTTGCCGCCGCGACATGGGCCTCCCTCGCAGCGACCGCTTTCCGGCGCATAGATCGCACCATGCGTTGCGCACATCAGGTACAAACCGCTGGACTCGAAAAACTCGCCTTCGACCCAATCAAGTTCGATCGGCACATGGGCGCATCGGTTCAGGTAACCATACACGACACCGCGAAAACGTATGACGAACGCGGTCGCATCGGCACCCGCTGACGTCACCGCAAAACGAACGCCTCGACCGCCTTCAATGACGGCAGCCGAATCGCATACCGGGATTGCAGGGGAATCAGGCATTGCTGGTCAGCCAGGCATGCAACTCAGGAACGGAGTTAGCAGCGAACATGGGCTTCAGGACGGCAAGTTCCTGCGCAGAGTGCGCCCCGTAATGCACCGCGACACCGCCGGCGCCAGCATTCAATGCCATCTGCAAATCGTGTGTCGTATCGCCGATCATCAAGGTGCGCTTCATGTCCTGGCCCAGCTCGCGGGTAAGCTCCTGCAACATCGCCGGATTCGGCTTTGAGAAGGTCTCATCCGCGCAGCGCGTCGCATCAAACAAGGACAACAACTTGGCGGCATTGAGCGCCCGATTAAGCCCGACCCGGCTTTTGCCGGTCGCCACCGCCAGAAAATAACCTGCTTGCGACAAGTCCGACAGCATTTCGCGAACACCATCAAACAAGGTCAAATCATTACCGGTCGCCAGATAATGATGGCGATAGCGCTCAACCATTTTCGGGTAGTACTTGGGATCGAGATCCGGCAAAGCCGCTTCCATCGCATCCTGCAAGCCCAATCCAATCACGTAGGAAGCTGCGCGCTTGTCCGGTATGGGCAAGCCGAGGTCCCGGGCAGAATCCTGGATGCACTTGACGATGGTCGCAGTGCTGTCCATCAAGGTACCGTCCCAGTCGAACACGATCAGATCAAATTGTTTTCGCGCCATGTGATATCCGGTGGCGCTGCCACCGGCTCCTTCAAGTTGGGATGATTACTTTACGACAGGAACGCCGGCAACCGGTGCCTCTGTCAGGCTGGCCAGGAACCGCAGGCATTCGGGAGTCAACGGCGCGTTAAGCGTCATGGGCTTGCCGGACTCCGGATGCACAAAGGTGATCTGGTGTGCATGCAAGAACATCCGCTTGAGCGCCACCCGCTTGCCATCCGCCTTTTGCAATAACCTGTTCAAGGCAAAATCGCCGTACTTATCGTCACCGGCAATCGGAAATCCACTGGAAGCGGCGTGCACCCGGATCTGGTGCGTCCGGCCCGTCTTTAACTCGGCTTCCAGAAAAGCAAAGTTTTCGTATTTTCGCAGCAATGTGAACACCGTGTGCGATGCCAGGCCATCTGCTTGA
>AEPR01000008.1 GCA_000195205.2 Oxalobacteraceae bacterium IMCC9480
GCGTAATTGGTCCATCCCGGCCTGCGCGGTTTCGACGTGATCGACCGCGTAGCCGTTCTGGTTTAGGTAGGTGGCGACCATCGCCCCGAGGCGGTGGTCGTCATCGATCATCAGCAGGCGCTGCGCCATCTCAGCAGGCTCCGGCGTAGCGGCGGGTGATGTGGGTCATTACTTCTTGTCGGCCATGTCGTGCTTGGCACGGTGACCGCGATGGTGCTCGCCACGTTTGGCAAAATGTTCGGCCAGACGCACGCGCTGGGCCGGAGTCAGCACTTCCGAGATGTCGGCCAGCGCGGTGGTCATGCGCTTGGAAGACTGGTCGTTAAGCTGCACTTCGGTGGCACGAATCTGTTCGAGGGCGGCGCGATCGATGGTCGGCTGCGCCAGCAATTTCATGCCTTGCTGGTGGGCTTCGCGACGCTGTTTGCGCAGTGGCATCAGATCACTGGCGGCCGCCTTGGCGATCGTACTGACTTTGGCTTTTTGTTCCGGCGTGCCGTCCGGCAGCAAGCGTTCGATCATCTTGTCGATGCGCTTGGCCGACATCTCCGGCGACATGTCGCCACGCAGTTGGTGATAGCCGCCACGTGCGTCCTTGCTGTCGCCGGCGGCCTGGCTCAGGCCGGTCCAGGAACCGGCAGCGATGACCATGGCGGCGGCGGCAGCGACGGGCCAGCGACGACCGGAGCGGGATGATGCGGTGGGGATGGCTTGCTTGTTCATGGTGAATCCTTCCAGTGTGGTGGGTGCAAACACGGACTCGGTTTGCATGAACACACTGTAGCCAGCCGATGTAGCGCTGGCGTGTGTGGCAGGTAAAGATATGTAAAGCGCTTTACCCGCCGTTCGTTATTTTGCGGCTGCCTTGATCTTTGCCTGATCACCGGCCATTACCACCGTCAGCTGCGCCGGATCGATCGCTTTGCGGAACGCGGCATTGACCTGCGCCGTGGTCAGCGCGCTGATGTGTGCTTCGAACTGCTTGCTCCACTCGAAGGTCCGGCCGAGGAACAAATACGTGGTCCAGCCGGCGGCGACGCTGCCATCCTGCGCACGGGTCTGCACGCGTTGCTGCAGCAGGCCGGACTTGGCGCGCGCTACTTCTGCATCGCTAAAGCCGTCCTTGAGCGCACGCGCCAGTTCGGCCCGCACGGCCGTATCGACCCTGGCCAGGTTTTGCGGTGCGGCGATCGCGCTGATCGTGAAGCCGCCGGCTCGGTCGACCGAGCCCGCCGAAATCGACGAGCCGCCGCCATACGACAAGCCATCCTTCTGGCGCAGGCGTTCCATGAGGCGCGAGTTCAGGCCGGCACCGCCGCCGAACAGGTAATCGGCAATCGCCAGCGCCGGATAATCGGCATCGTCATCGCGCAGGTCGAGGTTCATGCGGGCGCTGTAGAAACCGTTTTCCTTGTCCGGCGTATCGATTTCCCGGCGCAGCGGTGTCACGTCAAAATTGCGCTGCGACAGGCGCGTGTACGGCGCGCCACTTTGCCATTGACCGAACTCGTCACCGATGACTTTGGTGATGGCTGCCGCATCGAAGTCGCCGACCACCGAGATCTCGGCTTGCGAGATGCCATAAAACTTCTTGTGGTAGGCCTTGACCTGCTCGAGCGTGACTGCCTTGAGGCCGGCGATCTGTTCGTCGATGCTCTGGAAGGCACGCCAGTCGCCTGCCGGGTACTGGTTGAAATGCTGCGACAGCACCTGTCCGGCCAGCACTTGCGGTTCGTTGCGGCGGGCTTCGATGCCGACCAGACTCTGGCTGCGCAGCTGTTCGAATTCGGCGGCCGGGAAGCTGGCTTCCTTGAGCACATGCGCCACCAGTGCCAGTGCCGCCGGCAAGTGTTCGCGCGTGGTCTGGAAATTGAACAGGTTGCCGCTGAACTTGAGCTTGTCGAATTCGTCGGCCAGTTGTTCGCGCGTGTATTTGCTGGTGCCGCGCATCAGCATGCCGCTGACCATGGTCGCAGCGGCCTGCTGACCGAACAGCGTTTTTTCGTCGCCCCAGTGCATGCTGATCGAGGTGGAAACGGTGGCGCCGCGTGTCTTCTTCGGCAACAGGGCGAGCTGTATGCCACCGAGTTGCGATAGCGTCGTGCGCTTGCCGATGTTGTCCTGGCTCGGTTCGAACGCTTCGCCGGCACCGCTGTCTGTGTTGGCGACATAGCCCTGCATCACGGTAACGGGCAGTGGCGCGGTCGGGATGTCGGCGCGTTGCGGGGTGTCTTCGGGCAGGAACATCCCTGTGGTGCGGTTGTCGCGCTTGAAGTAGCGGCCGGCAGCAGCGGCGACGTCGGCGCTGGTGATTTTTGCCATCTGGTCGCGGTTCTGGAACAGCAAGCGCCAGTCACCGAGGGCAATGGCTTCGGACAGGCCGACGCCGATTTTCTGGTGATCGTTGAGCATTTTTTCGATCTGGTTGGCGTTGTCGCGCTTGACCCGCTCCATCTCGTCGGGGGTCGGCGGATGCTGGCTGAAGTCTTCGATAGCAGCGGTCAATTCGGCGCGAATTGGCTCGATCGGATCGCCTTTCTTGACGACGGCACCGATCAGTTCCAGGCCGGGCGCGACGCCACTGACGGCGTAGTTGAATACTTGCGAGACCTTGCCGGTCTCGACCAGCAGCTTGTGCAGGCGGCCATTGGGCGTGTCGGCCAGGATGTCGGCGGCGAACGAGAGCGCATCGCTGTCGGGGTGCAGCGCGCCCGGCATCTTGTAGCCAACGCCGACGATCTGGATGTCACCCTTGCGGCGCACCGTGAAACTGCGGTCGCCATCCTGGGTCGGTTCGACCGTCCAGAACACCGGCAGGGTGCGGGTCGGTTTTGGAATCGCACCGAACGATTTGCTGATCCAGCCCAGGGTTTTTTCGACGTCGAATTTGCCTGCCACCAGCAGCACGGCATTGTCCGGCTGGTAGTAGGTGCGGTAGAAGGCCTGCAGGTTTTCGATCTTGACGTTCTCGATATCGCTGCGGTTGCCGATGGTCGAATTGCCATAGTTGTGCCAGTCGAAAGCCACGCTCTGCATGCGCTTGAGCATGACGCTGAATGGGGAATTTTCACCACTTTCGAATTCGTTACGCACCACCGTCATTTCGGAATCGAGATCTTTTTTGGCGACGAAGGAATGCACCATGCGGTCGGCTTCCATCTCCAGCGCCCACTTCAGGTTGTCGTCGCCAGCCTGGAAAAATTCATAGTAATTGGTGCGGTCGAGCGAGGTCGTGCCGTTCATGCGCATGCCGCGCTGGTTGAATTGCTGGACTACGCTGGGGTTTTTTGGCGAGCCCTTGAACATCATGTGTTCCAGTAGATGGGCCATTCCTGTCTCGCCGTAATTTTCGTGGCGCGAGCCGACCAGGTAAGTGACATTGACGGTGATCGTCGGTTTGGTCACGTCCGGGAACAGCAGGACTTTCAGGCCATTTTGCAGGCGGTATTCGGTGATGCCTTCGATGCTGGTGACGCGTATGACGCCAGCCGGCAGGGCGGCGGCGAGGGCGGAGTGCGAGAACAGCGCCAGCAGGAACAGCGCGCAGATGAATCGGTGCCAGCGTTGCAGCATGATGATTGCCTCAGGGTGGATGAATCGGGGAAGCTAAAAATGTCAGGGATGGCCGCAGACGCTGCAGCCAGCATCGCGACGCAATTTAATTGTGTTCCATTCCATTGTGCGTGCGTCGAGCATCTGCAGACGACCGGCCAGCGAGGTGCCGATGCCGACGATGAGCTTGAGCGCTTCGGCCGCTTGCATGCTGCCGATGATGCCGACCAGCGGCGCGAACACGCCCATCGTCGCACAGTTGATGTCGTCGAAGCTTTGCTGCGGCGGGAACAGGCAGGCATAGCAGGGCGAGGCCGGATCGCGCGCATCGAACACGCTGATCTGGCCATCGAAGCGGATCGCCGCACCCGATACCAGTGGCACCTTGTGGGCAACGCAGGCGCGATTGATGGCGTGGCGGGTGGCGAAGTTGTCGGTGCAGTCGAGTACCACAGTGGCGCTGCGCACCAGCGCATCGAGACGCGCATCATCGAGCCGCTCGTCGAGCGCGACGATGTCGATATCGGGATTGATCGCTGCCAGCGCGTGTCGGGCCGAGGCCACTTTGGGCTGGCCGATGCGCGCGGTGGTGTGCACGATTTGCCGCTGCAGGTTGGTCAGGTCGACCTTGTCGTGATCGGCCAGCGTGATCGTGCCGGTGCCGGCCGAGGCCAGGTACAGCGCGGCGGGCGAGCCGAGTCCGCCGGCACCGATGATCAGTGCATGGGCGGCAGCGATTTTTTGCTGGCCGGCTATGTCGATCTCGTCGAGCAGGATATGCCGTGAATAACGCAGCAGCTGGTGGTCGTTCATCGCTTGGTCGGGGTCCTGTAAAAAGAAAAAGGCCGCATCACTGCGGCCTGTGCGGATGATCAGCGATTACTTGCTGGTGTCACCTTTCTTGTCTTCTTTTTTGAGTGTGTCTTTGCCCGGTTCCTTTTCGCCATCCTTGCGGATTTCCGGCGTCACCTTGGACAGTTGTACCGGCAAGCCCTTGAGCTGGTTGAGTGCCTGGGTCAGCTGGAAATCTTCCTTACTGCCGAATTCAAGCGGTTTGCGCTTCTTGGCGATGGCAGCGGCGCGACGTGCTTCTTCGGCTTCATCGAAGACCGGCTTGATGGCTTCGGCTGCAGCCTTGTCGGTATCGTTGGACAAGTGTTTCTGCAGGTCCGACTCGTGCAGGCGGAAGCTGTTGAGGCCATCGCCATCGGCGTACTCGTCGACCATCATGTCCGGCACTATGCCTTTGGCCTGGATCGAACGGCCGTTGGGCGTGTAGTAGCGCGCGGTGGTCAGCTTGACAGCGGTATCGGCCGACAACTGGCG
Organism: Oxalobacteraceae bacterium IMCC9480; assembly: GCA_000195205.2. Taxonomy (GTDB): domain Bacteria; phylum Pseudomonadota; class Gammaproteobacteria; order Burkholderiales; family Burkholderiaceae_D; genus Actimicrobium. Next base: position 4,879 of record AEPR01000008.1, read on the forward strand.
AATGGTCTGGACCGAGCCTTTGCCGAAACTTTGCGAGCCCATGATGATGGCGCGTTTGTAATCCTGCAGCGCGCCGGCGACGATTTCGGAGGCCGACGCGGACCCGGCATTGATCAGCACGATCATCGGCACTTTCTTGACGGCGTCGGGCAGTTTGGCCAGCGCATCGCCGAAGCCGCGCGCGCCGTAAAATTCGCGCCGTGCGTAAAAGGTCTGCTTGGAATCGGCCAGCTGGCCATTGGTTGAAACGATCACTGCATCCTTCGGCAGGAAGGCTGCCGAGACGCCTATCGCGCCGGGCAACACGCCACCCGGGTCATTGCGCAAGTCGAGCACCAGACCCTTGATGTTCGGATCCTGGGCATACAGGGCGGTGATTTTCTTGGCCATGTCGGCGACCGTCGGTTCCTGGAATTGCGCCACGCGCACCCAGGCATAACCGGGCTCGACCATTTTCGACTTGACGCTCTGGACGCGGATTTCCTGGCGGATGATGGTGACGATGATGGGTTTGTCTTCGTCCTTGCGGGCGATGGTCAGCGTGATCTTGCTGTTCGGTTCGCCGCGCATTTTTTTGACGGCTTCATCGAGCGACAGTCCTTTGGTGGGCGTGCTGTCAAGACGGGTAATCAGATCGCCTGCTTTCAGGCCGGCGCGATAAGCCGGTGAATCTTCGATCGGCGAGATGACCTTGACGAAGCCGTCTTCGATGCCGACTTCGATGCCCAGGCCGACGAACTTGCCTTGCGTGCCTTCACGCAGTTCCTTGAAGGCTTTCTTGTCCAGGTAGGCCGAGTGCGGATCGAGCGAGGCGACCATGCCGGAGATGGCTTCGGTCAGCAATTTCTTGTCGTCGACGTTCTCGACGTAATCCGATTTGATCAGGCCAAACACATCGGCCAGCTGACGCAACTCGTCGATCGGCAGAGGCGCACCGGCATTTTTTTGCGCCATGGCGTCGAATTGCATTGAGCCGGCGATGCCGGCGATCACGCCTAATCCGATCAAGCCGATATTCTTGAGTTTAATGCTCATGTTTCACCTGGTAGTTACCCATCCTAGTGGGTCGAACGCACGGCCCTGATGCCGCATTTCAAAGTATAAGCCGGATTGTTCATTGCCGCCGCTGTTGCCAGCCGTGGCAATGGTGTCGCCACTTTTAACCACATCACCTGGTCGTTTCAGGACCGACTGGTTATTGCCATAAATGGTCAGGTACTGGTTGCCATGGTCGACGATGAGCAGGTTTCCGAAGCCGCGCAGCCAGTCGGCAAAGACGACTTTTCCTTCGGCGATGGCACGGATTTCGGTGCCTTCGGCCGCGCGGATGAACAGGCCTTTCGAGTCCGGACCCTCGCCGCGTGAGGCGCCGAAGCGGGTCACGATATCGCCCTTGACCGGTAGCCGCAGCTTGCCTCGCAGGCCGCTAAAATTAACGCCCGCATTCTGGCCTTCGACGCCTGCTTCCGGACGAAGTTCATTACGCAAGGCAAGTTTTTTGGGTGGCTCGTCATCATCGATCGCATCCGGATTGCTCGCGCTTGCCTTCGGGCTTGGCTTGGTGTCATTCGGGCGAGAGCGTTTCTTGTCTTGCAGCGCCTGTTTGCGCGCCTGTTCGGCTTGCGCATCGGCCAGCTGCTTCAGCCGGCGTTGTTCGGCGGCAGCCGCGTCGGCCTTGCGCTGCGCTTCGATCAGCTCGTCGAGCTTGCTGACCAGGCCGCTGAGGCGCTGGTCGTCACGTTTCAGGTCACTGGCTTGCTTGCGTTGCGATGCCAGCTTGGTCGACAGCGATGCCAGCAGCGTCGCGCGGCTTGCTTTTTCATTTTCCAGCGCGGTGCGCTGGTCGCGGGCTTCGACGACAATTTCGGCCAGCGCGCGATGGGCTTCTTCGGCCTCGGCCTTGTTGCGCTCGATGGCCTGCAGATTGCCGCGCAGCGTGCTGATCAGGGCGGCTTGTGCTTGCGAGACGTAACCAAGGTATTCGAGGTCGCGATTGATCCGGTTCGGGTTGTCGCCGGAGAGCAGCAGCTTGATGCGGCTGTCATTGCCGGCCACGTATTGGCCGCGCAGCAAACGCGATAACTGCGCCTGCTGGTCGTCCACCAGCTTGGTCAGGCGGGTTTGTTCTTCCGACAGTTGTGCCAGCTTGCGCTCGGTCCGGGCTTGTTCGGCGTCGAGTTCATGCAGCGCGCGGTTGGCCTCGGAAATCGCCCGGGCCGATTTGCCCAGCGCTTCAGTGGCTTTGTCGGACTCGGCTTCGGTCTGGTTGATCGTTCCTTGCAGCGTACCGAGCTGGCGTTGCAGTTCGCTGCGCTGGGCTTGGGCAGCTTCCTTTTGCCGGCTGCGTTCACTGGCCGTGGCCACGCTGACCACTGCCAGGCAGGCAGCGCTCAGTGTCATCCGGAGCAGCAGGTTTTTGAAAGGAGGCATCGGCCGGCGCGTCAGCGCGCCTTGCCCTGATTGGCGACCGCATGTAAGGCCGCTTCGATGGCGGCCGTGTCGCCGAGATAGTAGCTACGGATCGGCTTCAGGTCGGCATCGAGTTCGTACACCAGCGGCTGGCCGTTGGGCACGTTCAGGCCGACGATGTCGTTGTCGCTGATGCCGTCGAGCGATTTAATCAGTGCGCGCAAGCTGTTGCCATGGGCCGAAATCAGGATCTGTTTGCCGGCGCGGATGGCTGGCGCGATGGTGTCTTCCCAGGCGGGCATGACGCGCTCGACGGTGTCTTTCAGGCATTCGGTGAGCGGGATTTGCGCAGGCTGCAGTCCGGCGTAACGCGGATCCTGATACGATGCACGCGGATCGGATGGCTCCAGCGGCAATGGCGGGGTGTCGTAACTGCGACGCCAGACCAGTACTTGCTCGTCGCCATACTGCGCGGCGGTTTCGGATTTGTTCAAGCCTTGCAGTGCGCCGTAATGACGTTCGTTGAGGCGCCAGTCGTGCTCGATCGGGATCCACATCAGGTCCATTTCGTCGAGCGTCAGCCAGAGCGTGCGGATGGCGCGCTTGAGCACCGAGGTGTAGGCCAGATCAAAGCTGAAGCCGGCTTCGCGCAGCAGTTTGCCGGCCTGGGTGGCTTCGGCGCGACCCTTTTCGGTCAGGTCGACGTCGGTCCATCCGGTAAAGCGATTGTCGAGATTCCAGGTGGATTCACCGTGGCGCATCAATACGATTTTGTACATGGCAGGTAGGCAGTAGAGGGGAAATTGGAAGTGCATGGCAACGATTCGGATTCGCCGTGTCGCTTCTATTTTATAATGCGACGATTGTTTTAAACCATTGGACCCTTGTGAAATTCTTGATCGATAACATCTTCCTTATAGCGCTGGTCGTCATTTCCGCCGGTGCCTTGCTGTTTCCCTTGCTGCAGCGGCGCGGCACCAAGGTCACGACATTGCAAGCGACCCAGATCATCAACCAGGGCAAGACCTTGATTCTGGACGTCAGTAATGCAGCCGACTTTGCCAAGGGCCACCTGCGCGAAGCGAAAAATATTCCCCTGAAAGACCTGACTACGCGCCTCGTCGAAATCGACAAGTTCAAGGCCAAAACGGTTATCGTCGTCTGCCCGGATGGCGTGCAGTCCTCGAAAGCCACAGCGCGTCTCAAGAGCGCCGGTTTCAATGATGTCCACAGTCTGAGCGGTGGGCTCGCGTCTTGGCAGACCCAGGGTTTGCCGACCGTGAAATAACTGGAGTCACACAATGACAGCACATGTTCTGATGTACAGCACGGGCGTTTGCCCCTATTGCACGATGGCCGAACGGCTACTGAAATCAAAGGGCATCGAGGAAATCGAAAAAGTTCGCATCGACCTCGACATGGCACAGCGCGACGTGATGATGCAAAAAACCGGCCGTCGTACGGTGCCGCAAATTTACATCGGCGACACCCATGTCGGCGGCTTCGACGACCTGACTGCGCTCGACCGCCTCGGCAAGCTCGACGCGCTGCTGCAGGGCACCTGATCTTTACCGGCCGCCGGCACGTGCCGCGGTCCCTTCAACCCAACTGAAAGTGCTTCATGGCTGATGAAATCCTGCAACCGATATTCCAGATCCAGCGCGTCTATCTGAAAGACCTGTCGCTCGAGCAACCTAATTCCCCGGCGATTTTCCTGGAGCAGGAAGCGCCGACCATGGAAGTGGCCGTCGACGTCGGTGCCGAGCCACTGGCCGAAGGCATCTTCGAATCGACCGTGACCATCACCGTGACCGCCAAGATCGGCGACAAAGTGGCATTCCTGGTCGAAGGCAAGCAAGCCGGTATTTTCGAAGCCCGCAACATTCCGCAGGACCAGCTTGATCCGCTGCTTGGCATTGGTTGCCCGAACATCGTGTATCCGTATTTGCGCGCCAACATCGCCGATGCGATTACCCGTGCCGGTTTCCCGCCGGTTCATCTGGCTGAAATCAATTTTGAAGTGTTCTACCAGCAGCGCCTGCAAGCCCTGGCCGAACAGCAAAATGCCGCCAATCTGGTGATGCCGGACGGTGCGGCTACCACCCACTGATGTTGCGACCGGCATGCTGCTGGCATGCCGGTTGCGCATTTCCCTTCGGAGTTGCGCAATGAAATCTGTTCGCTTGCATGGTGTCGCGGCACTGCTCTCGCTAAGCGCTTTCGGCCATGCCTACGCACTGGACTACCAATCAATTGGCGCTGCCCCGGCAGTGCTGTACGACGCGCCATCGCAGCGCGGACGAAAAGTATTCGTTGCACCGCGCAACATGCCGGTCGAAGTCATCCTGACCTATGGCGAGTGGAGCAAGGTGCGCGATGCCTCCGGTGACTTGTCCTGGGTCGAATCCAAACAGCTCGATGCCAAGCGCCACGTAATCACCAAGGCTGCCGGTACCCGCGTGCGCGCTGCTGCCGATGAAATGGCGCCGGTGATTTTTAGCGTCGACAAGAGCGTGATACTGGAAATGGCCGAGCCGTCGACGGCGGGTTGGGTCAAGGTCCGCCATCGCGATGGCCAGGGCGGTTTCGTCAAGGCGACCGATGTCTGGGGCGAGTAAATTGGGTCGGTCGCTGCGATGAACATCACGCTACTGGGCGCGGGTGCCTGGGGCACCGCGCTGGCCATGTCGCTGGCTGATCGCCACGACGTCCTCCTGTGGGGGCGCGACGCCGCCGTGATGCAAGCCATCTCGGACCGGCACGAAAATAGCGCTTACCTCCCCGATATCGCCTTGCCACCGTCCTTGCTGCTCACTGCTGATTTCGATGCCGCCATCGCCCATTGTGCCAAGCACGATGGGTTACTGATCGTGGCGTCATCGGTCGCCGGCTTGCGCCCGATCGCGCAACGACTTGTTGGGCGACCAGCGCCTAATCTGGTGTGGTTGTGCAAAGGTTTTGAAGAAGGTACCGGCCTGTTGCCGCACCAGATCGTGCAGCAGGTACTGGGCGACGACGTGCTGACCGGTGCCTTTTCCGGTCCCTCGTTTGCGATGGAAGTGGCACTCGGCCTGCCCGGTGCGCTGGTCATCGCGTCGGCCAGTGCAGCATTGCGCGACACGGTCGTGCAGGCGGTCCATGGTCCCCAGTTGCGCATTTACGGCACCGATGATGTCGTCGGCGTCGAGGTCGGTGGTGCTGTCAAGAACATCCTGGCCATTGCCACGGGCATCGTCGACGGCATGGCGCTGGGCCTCAATGCCCGCGCGGCACTGATCACCCGCGGTCTGGCCGAAATTACGCGGCTCGGTGTCGCGCTCGGCGGGCGCGCGGAAACCTTCATGGGGCTGGCGGGCATCGGTGACCTGATCCTGACCTGTACCGGCGACCTGTCGCGCAATCGCAAGGTCGGTCTCGGACTGGCGCAAGGCAAAACCCTCGACACGATCGTGCGCGAACTGGGGCATGTCGCGGAAGGCGTGCGTTGCGCGCGGGCTGTGCGTGCGCTGGCAGCGAGCTTGCAGATCGAGATGCCAATTACCGACGCAGTCGCTGGTGTGCTGTTCGATGGCAAGGCCCCGAGCGAGACGGTGGCGCTGCTGCTGGCGCGGGAAGCGCGCAGTGAATCGGTTTAAATTCTGCTCGGCAACGGAATCGCTTCGGTTAAGTTAAATTGTGTCAAATTAATCTCAAAGTCGTGGTTTTTTACTATCAAATTTTCAAACCCGAGTTATTCTGATGGCATGTTTTATTGATAACTGAAAGATGCCATGAAAAAACTTATAGTGGGATTTGCGCTGGCTGCTTTCAGCCTGATGGCGCAGGCGGCAAATCTGGTGGCCAACGGCGGCTTCGACGGTGGGCTGGCGAACTGGGCGCAGAGCATGTTACCTCCGGGAGAATCTGATACCCGTGAGATCCTCAATTATGGAGACGGTAACTTTTACTCCAACGGTACGATGTCTCCAACCTCACTATCACAGTCAATCCAGACCGTCGCCGGCACCTTTTATGACCTGAGTTTTCAGCTGCGTGGTTTGTCCCCCGATTCAACGCCAGTGATCAATTATTCAGGCGTCTTGTTTGGCGGCACAACTATTGTCCAGAGCAACTTCGATAGCGGTCCGGGTATCGGGGCATTCACCACATTCACCTACAAGCACCTTGCTGGCACAGGTTCAAGCACGCCGCTGAGCTTCACGTCGAGCAGCGACAATAGCTTCGTGCACCTGGACAATGTCACCGTCCAGATCAGCGCGGTGCCCGAACCCGAAACTTACGCGATGATGTTGCTCGGCCTTGGCCTGATTGGTTACACGATGCAGCGCCGACGCAAGGCCTGATGCCGCAGACCTTATTCGCCATTCCTGAAAACCTCGAGTCATCGGGGTTTTTTTTCGAGTGCAACATCTGTTGTTGCCGTCTGTTCGTACAAGACATTGCGCACTGCCGCACAGCAGCCGGGAAGGGTGCGGCACTTTTCAAGCATTTGGCACTCATAGTGCTGGTATCGTTGTGCAAACGCTGCCGGGACGGTAAAACCGGCCAGTTTTGAGGCGGTGCCGTTTGCCTTTCCCTTATACTCAAGTCGATTCCACCATCCAACTCTCCATTCCTATGACTACTGTTTTCCATGTTTCCGGCCGTCGTACTCTTCGCGCCGCCGTCGCACGCGGCTTCACCCTGATCGAAATCATGGTCGTTGTCGTGATCATGGGCATTCTTGCCGCGCTGGTGGTGCCGAAGCTGATGGGCCGTACCGACGACGCCCGCGTCACTGCCGCCCGCCAGGATATCGCCACCGTGATGCAGGCACTGAAGCTCTATAAGCTCGATAACCAGCGCTACCCGACCACCGAACAGGGCTTGTCCGCACTGGTGATCAAACCGACCAGCGGCCCCGACGCGCGTGGCTGGAAAACCGGTGGCTACATCGACAAGCTGCCAAAAGATCCATGGGGTAATCCCTACCAGTACCTGTCGCCCGGCATCAAGGGCGAAGTGGACGTATTTTCGTTCGGTGCCGATGGCCAGAGCGGCGGCACCGGCAACGATGCCGATATCGGTTCCTGGGATCTGTAACCTATCCCCATGTTGAGTCCCAGCCGTTTCGTCCGTCGTCCGTCGCGTGGTTTTACGCTGCTGGAATTACTGGTCGTCATGGTCATTGCCGGCGTGATGCTGGGTGTCGTGTCGTTCAATGCGATGCCCAGCGCCCGTCAGGTTCTGGAAACCGACGCCAGGCGCATCGCCTTGCTGCTGCAACTGGCCCGCGACGAGGCGATCGTGCGCAATAGTCCGGTGGCGTTCGAAGCCGATACCGAGCGCTATCGTTTCCTGGTGCGCACCAACAATGTCTGGCAGCTGATCGAAAAAGACGATCTGCTGCGCGAGAGGGCTTTCCAGCGCACGCCACTGACCTTGCTGATCAATCCGCCGCTGGCACCCGTCAGCGGTCCGATGCGCATCGTGTTCGGCCGTGAACCGGTCGACAAACCGTTCGTCCTGACGATGGCTACCGACGAGGCGCGGGTGGATATCCGTGCCGACGGTATCGGCCACTTCGTGGTGGAGTGACGGCGAATGCATCCATATCGCTCCCGCTCCACAGGTTTCACGCTGCTTGAAGTACTGGTTGCGCTCGTCATCGTCGGCACGGCGCTCGGTGCCAGCCTGCGCGCGGTCGGCAGCCTGACCCAGAACAGCAACGATTTGCGCGCTGCCATGATGGCGACATGGTCGGCGGAAAACCGGCTCACTGAAATCCGCCTCGCCCACAGTTATCCGCCGCTGGGCAAAACGGCGTTCGAGTGCCCGCAAGCAGAAATGAGGCTGGTCTGCGAGCAGGAAGTGCTGTCGACACCGAACATCAATTTCCGTCGGGTCGAAGTCAGCGTCTACGATGCTCGCTCGCCGACCCGGCGCATCATCAAACTCAACCAGCTGGTCAGTGTTTAAGCCCGCACACCCGTCCCGGCACCGGCAGCGTGGTTTCACGCTGGTCGAGCTGCTGGTCGCCATCACCATCCTGGGCGTCATCGCCGTGCTCGGCTGGCGTGGCCTTGACAGTATCGTGCGCGCCCGTGTCGCGCTGACCAGTGACCTCGAACAGACGCGCGGCATGCAACTGGCGTTCGCCCAGATGCAAAGCGATTGCGGCCTGATCGCCGATGCCGTGGTGCTCGGGGACCGGCCTAACCTGCTGTCGGACCAGGGCCGCTTGCTGCTGGTGCGCAAGGTCTATGCAGAAAACCAGCCGACCCGGCTGCAAGTCGTCGCCTATCGCCTGCGCCAGGGCGCGCTGATGCGCAGCGAATCCGCCGCCACCCGCGACCTCGATCAGCTCGATCAGTTCTGGCAAGCCGCCAGCGCCGACACCGATAGCGGCAGCAGCGTGACCCTCAAGACCGGCGTCGATGCGATGACGATCAAGTCGTGGGACGGCAATGCCTGGAACATGGTGCAGCCCGCTGCCGCGCCAGCCAACGTCGTCACGACCGTGCCTGGCGCAGTAGCGCCGCCGACGATCATGAAGGGCTTGCAGGTCACCTTGCAGCTCAATGACCAGCAGGTTCTGCTGGTCAAGGCCTTCCTGCTGGGGGCCGTATGAAGAACGCCTGTCGTCTGCAGCGCCAACGCGGCGTGGCCGTGATCACCGCACTGTTGCTGACCACGCTCGCCGTCACTATCGTGGGCAGTCTGTTCTGGCAGCAGCAAGTGCAGGTGCGCTCGATCGAAAACCAGCGTACCCAATTACAAAAGCAGTGGATTCTGCGCGGCGCGCTCGACTGGTCACGCCTGATCCTGCGCTCGGACACCAATCAGGTCGATTACCTCGGCGATCCCTGGGCGATCCCGCTGGAGGAAGTCCGCCTCGACGAATTTGTCGAAAACGGCAAGCAGGATGCCGATGCCAGCAGCGCCATGCTGTCCGGCTACATCGTTGATGCGCAATCGCGCCTGAATGTGAACGCGTTGGTCCGCAATGGCGGCACGCTCAGCCCGCCCGATGTGACGGCCTTTGCGAAATTGCTCAATAGCCTGAGAATTCCCTCGGCCAATGCACTGACCAACGCGACGGTGAGTTACCTGCTGACGGCACGCCAGCCGCAAACCACGGTGGTGCCGACCAGCGGATCGACCACCACCACACCTGGCAGCACGACTGGCACCAACAACACCACGCAGTCGCAATCCGTCGCGCACATGATGCCGCTGACCCAGCTTGATGACTTGCTGGCGATACCGGGGTTCACTGAAGAGACGCTGCTCAAGCTCAAGGACTACGTGATTGTGCTGCCCTTTAGCGATAGCAAGATCAATGTCAATACGGCCACTGCCGAAGTCTTGTCTGCTGTGATTCAAGGGCTGAGCCTGTCCGATGCCGCCACGCTGGTGGCCAGTCGTGAGCGGGCTTATTTCAAGGATGCGGCCGATTTCACCAACCGGCTGCCCGCAACCAATGCGGCGCGAGCAAGCAGTGCGGTTTCGCTCGATGTCAAAACCGAGTACTTCCTTGTCAACGGCAAAGTGAAGCTCAATAATGCGGTACTGGAAATCCAGTCGCTGGTGCAGCGGCGCGGGTCGGTAGTCACGGTCCTCTGGACCCGAGAAACCTAAAAAGCGAACGGAACCTCTTGAGCACACTCTATATTCGCCTGTTATCGAAAGCCGCCGCCGACCGCCTCGACGAACCAGGTCAGCTGGACTGTGCGTATGCGCTGGTCAATGATGGCGGGGGCATCCAGCGCGAAGGCACCAGCGTGCTGGCCGATATGCGCGCCGTCATTGCCCAGTCCCAGCGCGTGACGCTGTTGCTCGCCGCCAGTGACGTGACCTTGTTGCGCATTCGCGTGCCACCGCTGTCGGCGGCACGGCTACGCACCGCGCTCCCCAACATGCTCGAAGAAAAACTCATGACCGATCCGGCCGAGTGCGTCATCGTCGCCGGCGCTACCGCCGATGGCTTGCGTACCGTCGCGGTTGTGCAGCGTGCCTGGCTGGAACGGCTGGTGCACCTGTTTTCCGGGCTGGGTGCCAGTCACCTCAGTGCGATACCGGCGCAATTGTGCGTCCCGCATCAGACTGGCGTCGTGTCTGCCGTCATCCTCGAACATGCCGCCGACCTGGAACTGGTGATCCGGCTCAATGAGCAGGACGGCTTCGGTATCGCCGTCCTGCCGGACCAGGCCGTTAGCGCCTTGCAGGAAACCCTGCAAACGCTGTGTGCCGTGGTACCGCAAGCGCCGATCGCGTTGTATCTCACGCCATCCAGCGTGCCGGCTTGCCAAGCCTTGCTGGAGGATGGCCAGCACGATCGCATCACGCTATTTGCCGACAACTGGTTGCGCTGGGTCACGGCTGCCCGCGGCGTCACGCTGAACCTGATGAGCGGACTCGGCGCAGCCGGAGGCAGCGGCCTGAACTGGCAGCCATGGCGCTGGGCCATCGGCCTGGCCGTCGTCGCATTGCTGGTCAACGTGACAGCGCTCAATGTCGAATGGTTGCGCATGAAGCGCGAAGCCAACGGGCTGCAAGGCAGCATGATCCAGACCTATAAAACCGCGTATCCCAAAGAGACCGCCATCATCGATCCGGTGGTCCAGATGCGCCAGAAAATCGCCGCAGCCCAGCGCGCCTCCGGTCAGGCGGCACCGGACGATTTCACCAGCTTGCTGGCTGCGTTCAGCGAAGCCTGGAACAGCGTCATGCAAGGCGGTCAGTCACTGGTGATTGCCGGCATCGAGTACCACGACCGCGGTTTGCTGATCAAGCTCAAGCCCGATGCCCAGCCGCCACTGGATCAGATCAAGGCGGCGCTGGCGCAGCGTCAGCTCAGCCTGTCGCAACAGAACGCCGGTGTCTGGCAGATCAGGAGCAGCAAATGAGCAATGCAAGCATGTCGGCTAATTTGCGCACCAGTATCCGCAGCGCACGCGACTCGGCGGGCGCTTTCTGGAATGACCGCAGCGCGCAGGAGCGCAAGCAGTTGCTGGTCATCGGCAGCGTGATCCTGCTGGCACTGGTGTACCTGCTGCTGATCGATCCGGCCTTGTCGGGTCGCGCTCAATTGCGCAAGAGCTTGCCGGAGTTGCGCCAGAAAGCCGCCGCAATGCAACAACTGGCGCGCGATGCGGTGGCGCTGTCGTCCAGCGTCGCGCCACCGCCACCGGTGCTATCGAAGGAAGGCATGGAAACCTCGCTCGCCACGCGCGGTCTGAAGTCGCAAAGCGTGGTCGTGACCGACGACGTGGTGCGTATCCAGCTGTCCTCGGTTTCGTTTGCGGCGCTGGTTGACTGGCTCGGCGAGGTGCAAAAAACCGTCCGGCTGTCGGTCATCGACACCAGCATCACCGCACAATCGGCCAGCGACATGGTCAATGCCACGCTGACCTTGCGCCAGCAGAAGAGCGAGAGCCGCAGTGAGTGAGCAACCGCGGCGCTGGCCGCGTGTCGTACTATGGTTGCTCGCAGGAACGTTGATGGTGATCTTGACGGTGCTGGTGTTTTGTCCGGCTAGCTGGATGGCGCTGCTGCTCGAAAAACAGACTGCCGGGCGCCTGACACTGGGCGATCCGCAAGGCTCGCTGTGGCGCGGCTCTGCCTTCATCGGCGGGGCAGCGGGCAACAACGAACCGGTGACGGCGTTATTGCCGGGCCGGTTTTCATGGCAATTGTCGCCGCTGGTGCTGGTGGGACGGGTTGACCTGAGGCTGGAGAATCCGGCGGCACTGACCAGCGCGGTACAGGTCACCGGCAGCTGGAATGCCTGGACAGTCAGTCCGGCCGTGCTGACCTTGCCGGCCGAACGACTCGCCGGTCTGGGTGCACCGCTCAATACGGTGCAACCTTCCGGCGTGATGCAGCTTTCGTGGGGGCCACTGGAACTGACGCGCAATGGTCCGCAAGTCGAACTGACCGGTAGTACGACGCTGAACTTGCGTGATGTTGCCTCGCGGATGTCGCCGGTGCGACCGCTGGGCAGTTACACCGTACAGATGGACTGGCAAGGCAGCAAAGCCAGTCTGCAACTGAAGACCCGGCGCGGACCATTGCTGCTCTCTGGCGATGGTTCACTGATCAACGGACGCATGCAGTTTTCAGGCATCGCCGAAGCCGAAGCCGGCCACCAGGACAAGCTGTCCAATCTGCTCAATTTGCTGGGTCGGCACCGTCGAGACGGTGACCGCGACGTTATCGCGTTAGAGTTCAAATAATGGAAAATTACCTCGTGCACACACACCACTCCGCTCCCCCGATCCTGCCAAGATGGCGCCGGATCAGTGCCGCCGTCCTGCTTTTGTGCGCAGTGGCCGGTATCCCGCAACCGCTGCTGGCCGCCGATCCGCCTGCCGGTTCTGCCGTGATGAACTTCGTTGGTGCCGATATCGAGTCGGTCATCAAGGCCGTCGGGCAGTACACCAGCATGACCTTCATCATCGATCCGCGCGTCAAGGGCACCATCAGCCTGGTGTCCGAAAAGCCGGTCACCAAGGCCCAAGCCTTCAGCCTGCTGACATCGGCGCTGCGCTTGCAGGGCTATGCGGTGGTGATCGGCGAGGATTTTGCCAAGGTCGTGCCGGAAGCCGATGCCAAATTGCAGGCCGGTCCGTCGCAGGGACTCAGCGTCAAGGGCGACCAGATCGCGACGCAAATTTTCCGGCTCAATTACGAGTCGGCAGCCAATCTGGTGACGGTATTGCGGCCGCTGATTTCGCCCAACAATACGATCAATGCCAACCCCGGCAATAACTCTCTGGTGATCACCGATTACGCCGACAATCTGCGCCGCCTCGGCAAGATTGTCGCCGCGCTTGATGCACCGGCCAGTGGCGACGTCGATATCGTACCGATCCGCTATGCGATCGCCAGCGACCTCGCGCAAATCGTCTCGCGCCTGCTCGACGCCGGCACCACGCCGGGTGTCGCCGATGGTGGCAAGGTCAGCGTGCTGGCCGATAGCCGCACCAACTCGCTGATCGTGCGCGCACCGTCGCTAGGGCGCGCCAACCTCGCCAAATCGCTCATCAGCCGCCTCGACCAGCCGACTGCGCAACCGGGTAACGTGCACGTGGTGTATCTGCGCAACGCCGACGCGACCAAGCTCGCGCAAACGCTGCGCTCGGTGATGACCAATGACACCTCCGCGCCACAGCAGCAATCGCAGCAGCAACAACCGCAGCAGCAACAAGGTCTCGGGCAAGCCCAGGGTGGCGGCATGACCGGCAGTACCCTGCAGCCACTGCAACAAACCAATTCGCTGTCGAGCCAGCCATCTTCCGGCGGCAGCGGCGGCGGTGCCGCTGGTTTCATCCAGGCGGACGCCACTACCAACACGCTGATCATCACTGCCAGCGAAGCGGTTTATCGCAATTTGCGCGTGGTCATCGACCAGCTCGACGTGCGTCGCGCGCAGGTCTACATCGAATCGCTGATCGTCGAAGTCTCAGCCAAGAAAGCCGCCGAGTTCGGGATTCAGTGGCTGGGTCTGAGCGGCAATTCGACCAGCAATTACCGGGTCGGTGCGGCCAGCACGTTTTCGACCGATAACATTGCCGGTCTTGCGGCGGCTTCCAAGGCAGGGACGATTCCTGCCGTCGGTGCGGGTCTGACGCTGGGCGTGTTCCGCCAGATTAACGGCGCGCTCGGCCTGGGCGCATTGGCCCGGGCCCTCGAATCGGACGATGGCACCAACATTCTGTCGATGCCGAACCTGATCACGCTGGACAACGAAGAAGCCCGCATTATCGTCGGCCAGAACGTGCCGTTCATTACCGGGCAGTACACGACCCAGGCATCGGGCGGCGGCAGCGGCGTCAATCCGTTCCAGACCGTCGAGCGCAAGGACGTCGGTTTGCAGCTGCGCGTACGGCCGCAGATTTCCGAAGGCGGCACGGTCAAGATGGCGATTTACCAGGAAACTTCGGCAGTGCAGAGTTCCACCAACACCGCCGGCATCATCACCAGCAAGCGCTCGATTGATACCAACGTGCTGGTCGATGACGGCCAGATCGTGGTGCTCGGCGGACTGATCGAAGACACCCTCGAAGATGGCAACGAGCGCGTGCCTGGCCTGGGTGACTTGCCAGTGGTCGGCAACCTGTTCAAGTACCAGAAACGCAATCGCACCAAGACCAACCTGATGGTGTTCCTGCGCCCGACCATCATCCGCAGCAACGAGCAAAGCCTGAGTCTGTCGGGCGACCGCTACGACCTGATGCGCAAGGTCCAGCAGCAATCGCAGCCGGCCGAGTCGGCCGTGTTGCCGAACATGATGACGCCAACCTTGCCGCTGATGGACAACGGCTTGCCGGGTGGCGGCAATCTGGTCCGCCCGATTGCGCCGGCACAGGGCTTGCCACCGAAGGTGACGCCTGATCCGGCTCCGATCCAGAACTAACCCGAGTCCAACGAGCCGCCATGATAGATGCACGACTTTTGCCTTACGCTTTTGCCCGCGACTTTGCGTTGCTGGCCCATCGCCAGTCGCCTGACAGCGCCGTCGAGGTCTGGGTGTCCGACGCCACCCAGGCCACGGCGGTGGCCGAGGTCAGCCGGCGCTTTGGCCGCATCAAATTGCGCACGATGCCGCACGGCGAACTCGAGGAAGCGATTGCCCGGGCCTATGCCGGTTCCGGCGGCGATGCTGCGCAAGTGATCGATGAATACGAGTCCGACCTCGACCTCAACAAGCTGATGCTGGACATGCCGGCGGTCGAAGACCTGCTCGAATCGGCCGACGACGCACCGGTGATCCGGATGATCAATGCGCTGCTGACGCAAGCGCTGCGCGAAGGCGCATCCGATATCCACATCGAGCCTTTCGAGCAGATTTCGGTGGTGCGCTTTCGCATCGACGGCACGCTGCGCGACGTCGTGCGTCCCAAAAAAGCCATCCACGCTTCGCTGATCTCGCGCATCAAGATCATGGCCCAGCTCGATATCGCCGAAAAGCGTTTGCCGCAGGATGGCCGGATCACGCTGCGGGTCGGCGGCAAGCCGGTCGACGTGCGCGTCTCGACCTTGCCGACCGGCCATGGCGAACGTGCGGTGTTGCGCTTGCTCGACAAGGAAGCCGGCCGCCTCGACCTCGAACATCTGGGCATGAGCGACGCGGTGATGCCGCAGTTCGACGAGCTGATCAGCCAGCCGCACGGCATCGTGCTGGTGACCGGTCCGACCGGTTCCGGCAAGACCACCACGCTGTATGCGGCGCTGTCGATGCTCAATGTCTCGACCACCAACATCCTGACCGTTGAAGACCCGATCGAGTACGAACTGGCCGGAGTGGGGCAGACCCAGGTCAACCAGCGTATCGACATGACGTTTGCCAAGGCCTTGCGGGCGATCCTGCGGCAGGATCCTGATGTCATCATGATCGGTGAAATCCGTGACCTCGAAACTGCGCAGATTGCGGTGCAGGCCTCGCTCACCGGGCATCTGGTGCTGGCGACCTTGCATACCAATGATTCGGCGGCGGCAGTCACGCGCCTGCTCGACATGGGGATAGAACCGTTCCTGCTGTCGTCATCCTTGCTGGGCGTGGTCGCGCAGCGGCTGGTGCGCAAGCTGTGCACCGAATGCCGCGTGTTCGATGGCACCTACTGGCAAGCGGCGGGTTGCGAAAAATGCGGCCAGACCGGCTATCAGGGGCGGGTCGGTGTCTACGAATTGCTGCGCACCACCGAAGCGATCCGGGCCCAGATCCACAACCAGGCTTCCGAAGCCGACATCCGCAATGCGGCCCAGCGCGATGGCATGCGCACCATGCGCGAAGACGGCGAGCGCTGGCTCGCCAACGGCGTCACCACGCAGGCAGAATTGCTGCGCGTCACCAAGGATTAACGCGTGCCGGCATTCCGCTACGAAGCCGTCGACGACGACGGCAAAACCAAAAAAGGCGTGCTCAACGCCGACAGCGCCCGTGCGGCCAGAGCCGATCTGCGCAGTCAGGGCATGACACCGATCACGGTCGGGGCGATTGCGTCGCAGGTCGATGAATCCGGCCAGACCAAGGCGCGCAGCTTCGGCGACAAATTGTCGACCAATGAACTGGCCTTGTTCACGCGCCAGCTGGCTAGTCTGCTGGAAGCCAGCTTGCCGCTGGAACAGGCATTTTCGGCTTTGCTGGAGCAGGCCGAGCGGACGTATTTGCGCGACCTGATTGCCTCGATCCGCTCGGAAGTCATGGGTGGATCGTCGCTGTCCGATGCGCTGTCGCATCATCCGCGCGACTTCGCCGATATCTATCGCGCGCTGGTCGCTTCCGGCGAGCAGATCGGCCAACTGGCCAAGGTGCTGTCGCGACTGGCCGATTACATCGAACGCCGCAATGCGCTGGTCCAGAAGGTCAAGCTGGCCTTTACCTATCCGGCCATTGTCACGGTGGTGGCGTTTGCCATCGTGATTTTCCTGTTGACGTATGTGGTGCCGCAGATCGTCTCGGTATTTGCCAATACCAAGCAGAAATTGCCGCTACTGACAGTGCTGATGCTGGCCGTGTCGGACTTCGTGCGCAACTACGGCTGGATGGTGCTGGTCGCAGTGATCGCATTCGGTTTCGCCTGGCGCACGGCACTGAAAAATCCCGACATCAAGTTGCGCTGGCATACCTGGCTGCTGACGGCACCGCTGTACGGCAAGTTCGAGCGCAGCCTTAATACCGCCCGGTTTGCCAGCACGCTGGCCATCACCACCGGTTCCGGCGTGCCTATCCTGCGTGCCTTGCAGACCAGCCGCGATACGCTGTCGAATGTCGCGATGCGCTTGCAGGTCGAAGAAGCCGCCAACAGCGTGCGCGAGGGCGTCGGCCTGGCGCGCGCGTTGTCGGCACACAAGCACTTTCCACCGATGCTGATTCACATGATCCGTGCCGGCGAAATCACCGGTGAATTGCCGGCGATGCTGGAGCGCGCATCGAATGCCCAGGAGCAGGATCTGGAGCGGCGCGCGCTGACCATGGCCGGCCTGCTCGAACCGGCACTGATCCTGGCGATGGGCGTGGTGGTCTTGCTGATCGTGCTGGCGGTACTGATGCCTATTATTGAAATTAACCAGCTGGTGAGGTAATGATGACGACCCGAACAATGCCCACCGGCGCTTGGCTGCACCCGGAAGGAATCGCATGAAGCGCATACCGCTAGTCGCCAGTTTTTTCCTGTTCATGGCACTGTGCGCGTCCGCCACTTACTGGACGCTGCAATTCATGAAGCCGCCGCAACGACCGATGGTCGCCGTGGCACAACCGAATCAGGGAGATGTCTCGCTGGAAGTGGCCGCCGGCCTGTTCGGCGGACGTGCCGCGAAGGTCGCGCTGGCGAGTAATTTCCAGCTCAAGGGCGTGGTGGTTGCCGGCAATGCCAGCGAGAGCGTCGCCATCCTGGTTGCTGACGGCAAGCCGCCGCTGGCCAGTCGTGTCGACAGCGAGGTCATTCCCGGGGTCATCGTCAAGGAAGTTCATGCCCGCTATGTGCTGCTGTCCGAGGGCGGTATCGTCAAGCGGGTCGAGTTGCAGGAGAGCGGCAAGACCTCGATGCAGCAGGTGAACCTGTCCACCGTGCCACCACCGTTGATGATGCAGCCGGTGCCCCAGCAACAAGCGCCGGCACAGGTCACGCCAGCGATGCCGGCGACTCTGGTGACGCCAACCGACCAGCAAGCGTTGCCTGTCATGCCGCCAGCGCAAGGGGAGCAGGAGCCCGGCACGCCGCCCAATGCCCCGCCTGGCATGTCGCCGAATGCGGGTGGCAGCGTGCCGAATCAGGGTAACGGCGCGATGCGGGTCCGGCCCGAGCCGGTGCGTCCCAACTAAGTCGCCATTGCGTACGAACTACAGCACGTAGTGCGACAGGTCTTCGTTGACCGCCAGTGCGCCGAGTCGCTCGTCGACATACGGTGCCGTGATATTGACCGTTTCACCACTGCGCTCGGTGGCGTTGAACGACATGTCCTCGAGTAGTTTTTCCATCACCGTGTACAGGCGGCGTGCGCCGATGTTTTCGGTCTTTTCATTGACCGAATAGGCAATCTCGGCGAGCCGGCGAATGCCATCGTCACTGAAAGTGATGGTCATGTTTTCGGTGGACAGCAAGGCTTGATATTGCCGGGTCAGGCAGGCATCGGTGCCGGTCAGTATGCGTTCGAAGTCCGCGATCGACAGGGATTCGAGTTCGACCCGGATCGGAAAACGTCCCTGCAATTCGGGTATCAGGTCGGATGGTTTAGCCAGATGGAACGCGCCCGACGCAATGAACAGGATGTGGTCGGTGCGGATCATGCCGTACTTGGTATTGACCGTGGTGCCCTCGACTAAGGGCAGCAGGTCGCGTTGCACGCCGGCCCGCGAGACTTCAGCCCCGCCGGTTTCGGAACGGCTGGCGATCTTGTCGATTTCATCGAGGAACACGATACCGTTCTGTTCGACATTGGTGATTGCCTTTTGCTTGAGCTCGTCTTCATTGAGCAGCTTGCCGGCTTCTTCTTCGACCAACAGCTTGAGCGCTTCCTTGACCTTGACCTTGCGCATTTTTTTGCGATTGTTGCTGACGCCGGAGAACATCGTCTTGATCTGCTCGGTCATTTCTTCCATGCCGGGCGGCGCCATGATGTCCATTTGCGGACCACTGTCGTTGACTTCGATTTCGATCTGGTGGTCATCGAGCGAGCCTTCGCGCAAGCGCTTGCGAAAGGTCTGGCGGGTCGTGCTGCCGGCTGCCGGCGTGCCATCGGTCGCAACCGGCTGGATGCCGAAATCGCGTGCGGGCGGAACCAGGATATCGATGATCCGGTCTTCTGCCGCATCGCCGGCACGGTCACGCACCTTGCGCATTTCGGATTCGCGGGTCTGCTTGATACCGATGTCGATCAGGTCGCGGATGATGGTGTCGACGTCGCGTCCGACATAACCGACCTCAGTGAATTTGGTGGCTTCGATCTTGATGAACGGGGCATCAGCCAGGCGTGCCAGGCGACGGGCGATCTCGGTTTTGCCGACGCCGGTCGGTCCTATCATCAAGATGTTTTTCGGCGTAATTTCGTGGCGCAGCGGCTCGGCTACCTGCTGGCGGCGCCAGCGGTTGCGCAGCGCGATGGCGACGGCACGCTTGGCGTTGGCCTGGCCAACCACGTGCTTGTCGAGTTCGGTCACGATTTCTTGCGGGGTCATGTTCATCAGCGTATGGGTCGGTGTCATTCCAGCGTCTCGATCGTATGGGAAAGATTGGTGTAGATACACAATTCGCCGGCAATCGTCAGTGATTTGCGCACGATATCGGCGGGCGACAATTCCGTATTTTCTTGCAATGCCTTGGCGGCGGATTGTGCAAACGCACCGCCCGAGCCGATCGCGCCTATGCCGTCTTCCGGCTCCAGCACGTCGCCGTTGCCGGTGATGACCAACGTGGTTTCATGGTCGGCGACCAGCAGCATCGCTTCGAGGCGGCGCAACATGCGGTCGGTACGCCAGTTCTTGGCCAGTTCGACCGAGGCCCGCATCAGGTTGCCCTGATATTTTTCAAGCTTGGCTTCGAACAGTTCGATCAGGGTGAACGCGTCGGCCGTGCCGCCGGCAAACCCGGCCAGTACCTTGCCGTTATAGAGCTTGCGCACCTTGCGCGCGGTACCCTTCATGACGATATTGCCGAGCGTAACTTGCCCGTCTCCGCCTAGTGCGACCAGCTTGCCGCGTCGTACCGACAGGATGGTCGTGCCGTGAAATTGTTCCATGTCACCCTTTCAAAAGTCGTATGCAGCAACCGGCGGTTGATGAACCAGATCACGGCGCTAGATAGAGAAGTGGGGTTGGGATGGTCGATTGCAAGCCGGAGTCGGCCGCAGTGGCTACTCTTTGCGGGGGATGATGCGGGCGATTTCGCGCAAGCCCATGACATTGAACAGCGCGGTGACCAGTTGATTGACGTTATGTAGTTCGATGATGCGGTCGTTTTTCACGAGAGGTGCCAGGCAACTCAGCAACTGTCCTGCTGCACTGAAATCGACCCGGGCGAGGTGCTTGCAATCGATGATGGCTGGATTGTGCTGGGCAGCGTACAGGGTAATTTCATTGATCAGGTCGGACTTGCCATCGACCAGAGTAGGCATCAGAAATACATTTTCCGGTGTCCGGACCGGATTAGCTGGCGCGACGGGCACGGCGGGCGGAGCAATGAAGGCCGGTGGCGAGACTTCGAACAGCACGCAGTAATCGATACTGGTGTCTTCGAAATCCTGTTGCCGGTTCTGTAATTGCAACAGTTCCAGTAGCAACAGCCAGGCTGCTTCGGTGTCCTCGCGCAGACCTGTTTCGCAGATCGCGCGCACGCGGTCCGATAGTTCGCTGGCATGGATTAGTGCGACGGAACTGCCTGCTTGCTGCAATTGCTTCAGGGTTTCAAGCAGCATCGCGCAGCCTTCGCGGGTGATGGTGCCGACGCGAGTGAAGTCGAGTTGCAGGATTGAATTGCTGGTGCCGAGCTTGTGGACACGCTCGAGTTGCTTCTGGATGGACGCATCCAGATCGCCGGACAGGGCGATGACGGCGCTGGCGGACGGGGTGGTGGCGCTCGAAACAGGCTCGTCCTGCGCCGATGCCATCCAGGTCGGTGGTGAGCGTTCGAATTTATTTGCGTAATCTGCAGCAAGCTTTTCAAAGACCGCCTGCCGGCCGGTAATCTGGTACAAGTCGAACAGCATGGCCCAGACCGTGCGTGAGGCGTCGCCGACCTGGTCGTCTTCGATGGCGTCTAGCAGCATGCTCTCAACGATCTCGTTTTGATCATTGGCAAACAGGATTGCGGCTTCTTCGATAATCGGTGCTGTTTCGGATAAGGCTAGTTCGATTTTGTGCAAACCCACGTCTCCGCCCAGCAGGAAATCGGTCGACATGACTAGGCCCGGCAGGGTATCGAGGAATTGCTCCGCGGTGACTTGCTCGGAATGATTGCGGTCACCCGTCTGGCTGGTTTCGACAAGCTTCGCCGGCGCTTGCGCGGGTGTGCTGCGTGCTGGCGACACGACCCCTGGCGGGCGTGTCAACTCATACGACATTTCCGTTTCGATCGCGTCGATTTTTAGTGCAGTTTTGCGTGCGGCGTCTCTCTGCACTCCCTGGGAGCTGGCAATACGTTCGGCCGAAACAGCTGAATCTACCGGAACAACGCGGTCGTTTCGCTTTCGGCGGGGCGCGTCAATTTCCGAGATCGGTGAAACATCTCGTCGATTTTTTTTGCCTAGAAAAGAAAAAAACCCCACGGCATTCCTGAAAGTTTGACCTGATGTGGTGATCTATAAAAGTACGCACTTGAGTATTGAGCAGTCTGCTTTTGTCCGGCATGACGTCTACCT
Organism: Oxalobacteraceae bacterium IMCC9480; assembly: GCA_000195205.2. Lineage (GTDB taxonomy): Bacteria > Pseudomonadota > Gammaproteobacteria > Burkholderiales > Burkholderiaceae_D > Actimicrobium. The sequence continues at coordinate 26,629 of AEPR01000008.1, forward strand.
TACTGCGCGCCTCTTCCTTGTGTTGTTGTGGTTACCTGATCATGCGGCCCTTCCGGCATCCGCTAATACGTTTGCCGGAAGGGGATGCTCCAAGTCGTGATGACTTAGTCGCCGTACAATTTTTGCTTCAGTTCGCGTCGCTGCTGGGCTTCCAGCGATAACGTCGCTGTTGGTCTTGCCAGCAGTCGCGGGATGCCAATTGGTTCACCGGTTTCTTCGC
>AEPR01000007.1 GCA_000195205.2 Oxalobacteraceae bacterium IMCC9480
GGTCGGGTTATTCGGATTGGCGATGAAAACCAGCCGTGTCTCTGCCGTAATTGCCGCCGCCATCGCGGTCAGGTCATGACCGAAATCCTTCGCCGCAACGACAACAGCCTTGCCGCCCACCGCCTGCGTCGCCAGCTGATACACCGCAAACGAATATTGGGCATAGATCACTTCCTGACCCGGCTCGACGAACGCATGCGCGGCCAGTTCGAGGATATCGTTGCTGCCATTGCCGAGCGTGATCCATTCTTGCGCGACAGCGTATTTGGTACCGATGACCGCCTTCAATGCGAAGCCGTTGGCATCGGGATAACGACCTAAGTCCGACATCGCCTCCAGCATGGCCTGGCGCGCCGACTCCGGCATGCCGAGCGGGTTTTCATTGGACGCCAGCTTGACGATGTTCGCCTCATCGAGGCCGAATTCGCGCGCGACTTCGGAGATCGGTTTGCCGCTTTGATAAGGTGCGATCGCACGGACGTAATCGGGGCCGAATTGAAATGACATGATGGATTTCCGCAGTAGTTTTTCTGGAGGCGTGCTTACAGGCTGGCCGGATACGAACCCAGCAGCTTGAAAAACGCCGCATTGGTTTTCAATTCATCGAGGGCCTGCGCGACCTTGGCGTCGTGCGCATGGCCTTCGACATCGACATAAAAATAATATTCCCAGGTGCCCATGCGTGCCGGACGGGATTCGAACCGCGTCATCGAGACACCGTTCACGGCCAGCGGCGCGAGCAGGTTATAGACCGCACCGGGTTTGTTCGCTACCGACAATACCAGTGAAGTCTGATCCTTGCCGCTCGGCGTTGTGTGCAAGCGGCCGATGATGGCAAAGCGGGTCCGATTGTGCGGATCATCCTGGATATGTGCATTGACGACTTGCAGGCCGTAGTTGGCACCGGCAATCTCGCTGGCGACTGCAGCGCAATGCGGATCCTCACCGGCCATGCGCGCTGCTTCGCCGTTCGAGGCAACGGCATGGCGCGCGATGCTGCCGACATGCATGTTCAGCCAGACCTGGCACTGCGCCAGCGCTTGCGAATGCGCGCAAATCTGCGTGATGCCATCGAGCGTACCGCTGCGCGTCATCAGGCTGTGATGTACCGGGATCGAGATCTCGCCGCTGATGGCCAGCGTGGTTTGCAGCAGCAAATCGAGGGTGCGGTTGATCACGCCTTCCGATGAATTCTCGATCGGCACGACACCAAAATCGGCGGTGCCGGCTTCGGCGGCGCGGAACACTTCATCGATCGAGGCACACGGCATGCCTTCGACCGCGTGGCCGAATTGCTGGTACACGGCTTGTTCGCTGAAGGTGCCGGCCGGCCCGAGATAGGCCACCGTGACGCGCTTTTCGAGCGCGCGGCACGCCGACATGATCTCGCGAAAAATGGTTTGCACGTCGGTCGCTACCAGCGGGCCGGGATTGCGTTCGGCGACGCTGCGCAAGACTTGCGCTTCACGTTCGGGACGAAATACCGGCGCATTGGTTTCGGCTTTGACGTGACCGACTTGCTGGGCCACGCTGGCGCGTTCATTGAGCAAGGCAAGGATTTGCGCGTCGATCGAATCGATCTGTTCGCGCAGCGGTTTGAGTTTGCTATCGATGGTCATTCGTCGGCCTGTGGTTGGTCACGCGCGGCACGATGCCGCGCTGGCGCAAGGGGTTTACCGGTGGGCGCTTTCAAATTCCTGCATCCAGGAAATCAGCGCTTGCACGCCTTCGATCGGCATCGCGTTGTAGATGGATGCCCGCATGCCGCCGACGGACTTGTGGCCCTTGAGCTGCAACAGATGGCGTTGTTTCGCCCCTGCCAGGAATGCTTCGTTCAGTGTTTCGTCGCGCAGGAAAAACGGCACGTTCATGCGTGAGCGGTCCGCTTTGGCTACGCGGTTGAAGTACAACTTGCTGCTATCGAGATAGTCATACAGCAGCGTCGCCTTGGCGATATTGCGTTGCTCCATCGCGGCCACGCCACCCTGGCGCTTGAGCCACTGGAATACCAAACCCGCAATGTAGATGCCATAGGTCGGCGGGGTGTTATACATCGAGCCATTCTCGGCAACGATTTTCCAGTCGAAGGCCGACGGACAAATCGGCAGCGCGTGGCCGAGCAAATCATCGCGCACGATGACGATGGTCAGGCCGGCCGGACCGATGTTTTTCTGGGCACCGGCAAACAGCACGCCGTAGTCGTCGACCTTGATCACGCGCGACAAAATATGCGACGAAACATCGGCTACCAGCGGTGCGCCGTTCGTGTCGGCAGCAATGTCAGGCGCGGCACCGAACTCGACGCCATCGATGGTCTCGTTGCTGCAGATGTGCACATAGGCCGGATCGGCCGAGAGTTTCCAGCCGGCCCGTGCCGGCACATGATCGAAGCTGCCGGCTTTGGACGACGCGGCCACATTGACCTGCGCGTACTTGCCGGCTTCCTTGATCGACTTGCCGGTCCACGAACCGGTATGGATGAAATCGATCGTCGCCGGCTGCGCCTTGCGGCCCAGCAGGTTCATCGGCACGATCGCGTTCTCGGCCAGACCACCGCCTTGCAGGAACAGGATCTGGTAGTTGTCCGGCACCGCCATCAATTCGCGCAAATCCTTTTGCGCTGCGGCCATGATGGACATGAACTCGGGACCACGATGGCTCATCTCCATGACCGACATGCCGCTGCCGTGCCAGTCGAGCATGTCAGCGGCGGCTTCGATCAGCACTTCGCGCGGCAGTACCGCAGGGCCGGCGGAAAAGTTGAATACGTGGCTCATGATTTACGCTTTGTCGTCAGCAGCCGGAGTGTCGTCGGCGGGCGCATCGGTGGCGTCGACAGCATCGTCACCCTCTTCGACATCCGGTTCAACGATGCGCTGCAAGCCGCTCAACTTGGTGCCATCTTCGACCGCGATCAGCGTGACGCCTTGTGTGGCGCGTCCCATTTCGCGGATCTCGGCCACGCGGGTGCGAATGAGCACGCCGCCGGTAGTGATCAGCATGATTTCATCGGACGGCTCCACCAGCGTGGCGGCCACTACGCGACCGTTGCGCTCGCTGGTCTGGATCGCGATCATGCCCTTGGTACCACGGCCGTGACGGGTGTATTCGGTGATCGGGGTGCGCTTGCCGTAGCCGTTTTCGGTCGCGGTCAACACGGATTGCTGCTCGTTTTCGGCGACCAGCAGCGCGATGACTTGCTGGCCTTCTTCGAGGTTCATGCCGCGCACGCCGCGGGCTGTACGGCCCATCGGACGGACATCGTTTTCATCGAAGCGCACTGCCTTGCCGGAATCCGAGAACAGCATCACGTCATGCTGGCCGTCGGTCAGTGCGGCACCGATCAGGAAGTCGCCTTCATCGAGGTCGACCGCAATGATGCCGGCCTTGCGCGGATTACTGAAATCGCTGAGCGGGGTTTTCTTGACGGTGCCGAGGCTGGTCGACATGAAGATGTAGCGGTCTTCCGGGAAACTGCGGTTGTCGCCCGACACCGGCAGAATCACGGTGACTTTTTCGCCATCGAGCAGCGGGAACATGTTGACGATCGGCTTGCCGCGCGAATTGCGCGAGCCTTGCGGTACTTCCCAGACCTTGAGCCAGTACAAGCGGCCACGGTTACTGAAGCACAGGATGTAATCGTGCGTGTTGGCGATGAAGAGCTGATCGATCCAGTCATCATCCTTGGTGGCCATCGCCTGCTTGCCGCGCCCGCCGCGTTTTTGCGAACGGTATTCGGAGATCGGCTGCGACTTCATGTAACCGGTGTGCGATAGCGTCACGACCATATCCTGCGGCGTGATCAGGTCTTCGGTGCCAAGGTCGGTGGCGTTGTGCTCGATATATGAGCGGCGTTCGTCCTTGTTGCCGATACCGTACTCCATCTTGGCGGCGGTCAGTTCGTCGACGATGATGATGGTGACGCGTTCCGGCTTCGACAGAATATCGAGCAGGTCGGCGATCTGCGCCATGACTTCCTTGTACTCGTTGACGATCTTGTCCTGCTCGAGACCGGTCAGGCGCTGCAGACGCATCTGCAAAATTTCCTGGGCCTGGTCATCCGACAGCTTGTACAAGCCGTCAGGCTGGATACCGTAGTGCTTAGGCAAGTTCTCCGGACGGAAGGCGTTGATGCCGCCTAATGCTTCTTCGCCGGTACGCACCAGCATCTCGCGCACGACCGACGAATCCCACGCCCGCGCCATCAGTTCGACCTTGGCGATAGGCGGCGTTGGTGCTGCCTTAATGATGGCAATAAAGTCATCGATATTAGCCAGCGCTACGGCCAGGCCTTCGAGTACATGGCCCCGCTCGCGCGCACGACGCAATTCGAAAATGGTCCGGCGTGTGACGACTTCGCGACGATGCGACAAAAAGCATTGCAGCATCTGCTTGAGGTTCAGCAGCTTCGGCTGACCATCGACCAGCGCCACCATGTTCATGCCGAAGGTGTCTTGCAATTGGGTCTGCTTGTACAGATTGTTGAGAACGACTTCCGGCACTTCGGCGCGCTTGAGTTCGATCACGACACGCATGCCCGACTTGTCGGACTCATCGCGGATATCGGAAATGCCATCGAGCTTCTTGTCACGCACGAGCTCGGCGATCCGTTCGAGCAGCGATTTCTTGTTAACTTGGTACGGCAACTCGTCGACGATGATCGCGGTACGGCTTTCCTTACCGTATTCCTCGAAGTGCGTCTTGGCGCGCATGACGATGCGGCCACGTCCGGTGCGATAGCCATCGCGTACGCCCGAGACGCCGTAAATAATGCCGGCGGTCGGGAAGTCTGGCGCGGGAATGATTTCGATCAATTCATCGATCGTGCAGTCAGCGTTGCGCAATACATGCAAGGCTCCGTCGATGACTTCGGTGATGTTATGGGGCGGGATATTGGTGGCCATGCCTACGGCGATGCCGGAAGCGCCATTGATCAGCAGGTTCGGAATCCGGGTCGGCAGCACCGTCGGTTCTTTTTCCTTGCCGTCGTAGTTCGGCACGAAGTCGACGGTGTCCTTGTCGATGTCAGCCAAGATTTCATTGGCGATCTTGTCGAGCCGGCACTCGGTGTAACGCATTGCTGCTGCGTTATCGCCATCGACTGAACCGAAATTACCCTGACCATCGACCAGCGTGTAGCGCAACGAAAAATCCTGCGCCATCCGCACCAGCGTGTCGTAAATCGACTGGTCGCCGTGAGGATGGTACTTGCCCATGACTTCACCGACCACCCGCGCACACTTGACGTACGGACGGTTCCAGACATTGTTCATTTCGTGCATCGCAAACAGGACCCGGCGATGCACCGGTTTGAGACCGTCACGCACATCAGGCAATGCCCGTCCGACAATCACGCTCATCGCGTAATCGAGGTAGCTTTTACGCATCTCGTCTTCAAGGGAAATCGGGATAGTTTCTTTAGCGAATTGATCCATGGGCGGGTGAACTGTTCTTTGACTAAGGTTAGGATGCGTTGCGCATGCAGCGCTGGCGTCGCAATTGAGCCAGTTAAGCCGCGGATTTTAGCATGTGCTCAGAGGCCCCTGCGGTTTTCAGGCGTAGACCGCGCCTGCGGTCCTGGCGTGCCAATTCTGTCAACCAGACAAGAAAATATGCTTAAATATGCCGGCATTCGCTGATCGACAGACTACCGGCACAGACCACCGGCATCAGCCCAGTTCACCGCCTCACCAACATTTAACTACTATGTTCAATAAATTGACTCTCGGCCTGCTATCAGGCTTGGTTGTCTTCAATGCCTCGGCGCAAACATTTACCGATGTGCAGCCCTCCCCGCAACCCGGTGCTTATGCAAAAGATGCCCGTGGCACTGTGACCCGCAGTGACAGCGGGCTGTGCTGGCGGACCGGATACTGGTCGCCGACCGATGCCATCACCGGTTGCGACGGCGAACTGACCTCACCCGTTGCCCGCCCGACTGCTCCGGACTTGCTGCCCTCAACGGCAAAAAATCCGGATGCAGCTCCCCTAGTCCTTGTTGCAACGGTAAATCGCTGCGACTTCACCATCACCCTGCCCGGCGATATTTCTTTTGCTTTCGGTAAAGCCAACTTATCCGCCAACGCGGGTAACCGCCTGGAGAGCGACTATAGAGAACGCGTCGGACGCTGCAAGCAGATCGAATCCATCTCTGTGACTGGCCACACCGACCGCATCGGATCGACGGCAAGCAACAGGACCTTGTCGGAGCAGCGCGCAAAAGCTGTCGCGACGCGACTCGGCATTGTTGCCAACGCAGGCACCGTCAGCATATCGGGCATCGGCAGCACCCGGCCGGTCACGTCCTGCCCGGACACTCTCGCCCGATCAAACCTGATTGCCTGCCTAGCCGACGACCGGCGCGCCACGATAGAAGTACGCGGAGACGCGAAGTAGGATTACGCAATTAACCAGTACCACTGGCTTGCACAAGATGCATATTTCGTGGTAAATGAAAACAAATTTCGAATATCGTTGTGAATAAACGACAGATTATCGAGAACGTATTTTTGCTTGTTTAACTAGGCGGGCCGTCCGGCCGACCTTGTGCCAAAATCATGCGGAATTGATCTAATGCGGCATGACAATCTCTTAAGCGAAGGCTTAGAAGCACGTGGTAGTATCCATTTTTTTTGATGTCGTAGCATTTGTTGCGCAGTTTGATCTGCGGATATCCCAACCGAGAGGAGAAACATGAATAAATTAGTAAAACTCGTCTTCGCTGCGTCCGCAGTCGTTGCCCTGTCTGCCCAAGCGCAGGAAAATATCCAGGCCAAGACTCCTAACAGCGCCTATGTCCAAGATGCTCGCGGCGTCATTGTCCGTGACCCGTTCGGTCTGTGCTGGCGTACCGGTTACTGGACTCCTGCTGATGCAGTTCCAGGCTGCGATGGTGAAATTGCCAAACCAGTTCCAGTCGCTGTTGTCGCTCCTGCCCCGGCTCCTGCTCCAGCACCGGTAGTTGTTCCGCCAGCGCCGGTTTCGGAAAAAGTCACCTTTGCTGCTGACGCCTTCTTTGACTTCGACAAATCAGTGTTGAAGCCAGACGGTAAAGCCAAGCTGGATGACCTGGCATCGAAGCTGCAAGGCATGAACCTCGAAGTCATCATCGCTGTCGGTCACACTGACTCCGTTGGTAGCGACGCCTACAACCAGAAGCTGTCGGTTCGCCGCTCAGAAGCCGTCAAGGCCTATCTGGTTTCCAAAGGTATCGAAGCCAATCGCGTCTACACCGAAGGCAAGGGCGAAAAGCAACCTGTTGCAGACAACAAGTCAGCAGCTGGCCGCGCCAAAAACCGTCGCGTGGAAATCGAAGTTGTTGGTACCCGTACCAAGTAATTTCGTCACGCTTCATCAAAAACCCCGCTTCGGCGGGGTTTTTTTATGGCGGAAGCAATTACAGTCTGCGCTGTGCAGCGGCACGACATTCCCGCTATCATTCAGGCCATGAACGCAGACCCCCAAGAACTCAAAAAATTTAGTGATCTCGCCCACCGCTGGTGGGATCCCACTTCCGAATTTCGTCCTTTGCATCAAATCAATCCGCTACGGCTGGAGTGGATCAACGCCCGGGTTCCTCTTGCGAACAAAACCGTGCTCGATATTGGTTGCGGAGGCGGTATCCTCGCCCAGTCAATGGCGCGCAAGGGTGCAAAAGTCACCGGAATCGATCTGTCCGAAAAGGCGCTGAAAGTCGCCGACTTGCATAGCCTGGAAGCCGGCATCGATATGCGCTATGAAATGATCTCGGCAGAGAACATGGCAGAACGCGAACCGGCCTCCTTCGATGTCGTGACCTGCATGGAAATGCTGGAACACGTGCCCGACCCGGAAGCCATCGTCCGCGCCTGCGCAACCCTGGTCAAACCAGGCGGCAAAATATTTTTCTCGACACTCAATCGCAATCCAAAATCCTATCTGTTCGCCATTCTCGGTGCCGAGTACATCTTGCGACTGCTGCCCAAAGGGACGCATGACTACAGCAAATTCATTACGCCTGCCGAGCTGTCCCGCTATGCACGTGTCGCCGACCTGAATATCGACGGGCTCAAGGGCATGACGTATAACCCGTTCCTCAAGTCCTACAGCTTGAACGGGAATACCGACGTCAACTACATGGTGGCCTGCACCCGGCCGCTCGCGTAATTCCCCACACCAGCTTCCAGGAAAACCGACATGTTATTGGCGATACCTCGCGTCATCCTGTTTGATCTTGACGGCACGCTCGTGGACAGCGCCCCCGACCTCGCCGGCGCAATGCACCGGCTCCAGCAAGAGCGGGGTCTGCCGTTAAGCGACTACGAGCTGTTGCGTCCCCATGCTTCGGCAGGTGCCCGCGGCCTGATTTTTGCAGCGTTTGGAATAAGGCCGGAGGACGACGGCTACGAGGCACTGCGCGTCGCTTTTCTTGATATCTATGCGGCGAACATTGCCGACAAGAGTCGTTTGTTTGCAGGCATTCCCAATCTGCTCGGCAAATTGCATCAGCAAGACATCGCCTGGGGCATTGTCACCAACAAGGCCGCACGCTTTACCGACGCCCTGGTACCGCAACTTGCGTTATCAGCCACCGCCTGCATCGTTTCCGGGGACACCACACCCTACGCAAAGCCGCATCCGGCCCCGCTGCTCGAAGCCGCCCGCCGAATCGGTGTCGCCGTAGAACATTGCTGGTACGTCGGCGACGACCTGCGCGATATCGAAGCCGGTCGCGCAGCCGGCATGGCAACGGTCTCCGTAGGCTGGGGTTATGGCAATCCGCATCATCCGATCGCATGGAATGCAGACATGCACGCGAGCACGCCAGCAGACTTCCTGGCACTGATCGGCGCGGGCGTCTAGATTTCAAGCTGCCCTGACGGACTCGATGCGTTATAATCCACTTTGCTTGGGGGCGACCTGGTTTCGACAGGGGTTGCAAAGCAGCGCAGGGCATACCGAGGGCTGGTCACCTCGTAAATACAACCAGAAAAAACATAACTGCAAACGATAACTCGTACGCACTAGCAGCTTAATTGCTGTCTAGCTCTACACCATCTCTTCCCTGGGGTGGGCTGGAAACAGCAGTAGAGTCATTCACAGGGAATCGCGTAAAGCCGGGTCACTTGGTCAGCGCTAAATCTAAGGTGACTCGTCTTGCCACAGCGTGTGCGTCCGCGTTGGCCGGATTAAATCAAATGGCAGCACTAAGTATGTAGAACTGTCTGTAGAGTACTCTTGGACGCGGGTTCGATTCCCGCCGCCTCCACCA
>AEPR01000006.1 GCA_000195205.2 Oxalobacteraceae bacterium IMCC9480
GAGCCGTATCCAATACCAATAGCGCACCACCCTAACATTTGTAAGAGCGGGGAGAGAAATGGTGACACCATCCACAAAGCGACTCCCAGCATCAACACACCAAAAAACTTTTTTACATCCTCCATCCAAGCGCCGGCACGTGGCAAAAGAACACCCGCGGAAAGGCCTAGCAACAATAGCGGAACACTCATTCCGATTGCCATCGCAAAGAGGGCGCTGCCTCCAACCAACACATTCCGTGACTGACTAATATAAACCAATGCACCGGCTAGTGGTGCTGCGACACAAGGTCCTACAATTAAAGCGGAAATCGCCCCCATAAGAAAAACGGCCAGCAGTTTCCCTGACGCGTGATTCCCTGACATGCGAATCAATTTTTGTTGAACAACAGAAGGCATCTGGAATTGATAAACATTAAACATCGACAACGAAAATCCAACCATCAACAACGCAAACAGCGTGAGTACCCACGGATTTTGAAGTGTTGCCGAGAGACCCTCCCCGATTAACCCTGCCGCAATCCCAAGCAAGGTATAAACAAGTGCCATCCCGAGCGAGTAAGTCATCGCGAGTAAAAATCCCCGACTCCGACTAACGTTTTTTCTATCTCCAACAATAATCGAAGAGAGGATAGGCACCATCGGCAAAACACATGGAGTAAGAGACAATCCCAAACCCAACAAGAAAAATATAGGCAAAATCAGAAAAAA
>AEPR01000005.1 GCA_000195205.2 Oxalobacteraceae bacterium IMCC9480
GGGTAATCGGATTCGTCATGGATGTGGCGGTGGTGCTGGCGATCGTGCTGCTGGTGCTGCTGGTACTGCTGGCATGACCGGTGGCTGCTTCATTTTTTGCAGCGTATCGAGGCCAGCCTGCATCGGGTCGGACACCGGATTGGCCTCTGCCCTGGACTGTCCACCCAGTTGCAGCGACTCCGGAGCCAGCTTGCCGCTACCGCCGTACAGCACCGGAATCACCCGGTCCGGACGCAATCGCCCGGTCTGCAAACCGAGCAATGCCGCAAGGTCGCCACGGGTGCCCGCCATCGGCGCCTGATCCGCGGGATTGCGCAGCAAGGCGGTGATCTTGCCTGCCTCGCGCGCGACAATGACGTTCTGTGCCTGCTCGGGTGTCGTGTTGAGCGTTACCGTACTGAATTGCCGGCGCTCGCCGGTGCGGGGGTCGTCGACGGCACGCTGGCCGGTGGCCATCACCTGCACCGCTTGCAGCAACGGGAACGTGATCTTCTTGCCGCCATGATCGACAGTGACGATCAGGTCGATGCTGTCGCCGGGTTCGAGCAGGCCGGAGATCGAATTGATTTCATCGACCGGCACCGTCATGGCCCGATGGCCGGCCTCCAGACGGGCTGAAAACGTCGGCACCTTCTTGCCTTCCATCAGCCCCCACATCACCGATTCGCCGGACTTCAACCCGTAAGCAATGGGCTGACCGTCGATGCGGGCAAACTGATCCGGAAACACCGACGCCGAATGAGCAAACTCCCGGGGGATCTGACGGACGGCGACGTTATCGGCGCTGAGCACCGTCCCCTTGTTAAGATCGCCCTTGGCGACGACCACCGGTATCGTCGGCCCCTTGCCGCGCGCTTCGATGCTGGCGATCTGGTCACTCAGAAAACTGCGTGCCAGCAAGGCAGCGCCTACACCGATGGTCAGGGCGACGCCGAGGACCAGCCAGGTTTTTTCGGGTTTAAAGTTGCCGAAGGAAGGGAAGTTCATGGTTAGGCAGATAGGATTGGAAAATGGGTTTCAGGTAAGGCGGCTAGTGCGGCAGATGCCGAAAATGACTATCGGGATACATCGTTGTCGTAGGCTGACAAACCTTTTTTCTTGTTACCTTCTGCCGACGTTGCATCTGCAGAAGTTTTTGCCGCTTGTATCGCCGTTGTAGCTGACTGTCCTGACAGTTCTTGCGCAATACCGGCAGTCTGATTACGAATCGTCTGCCCAAAAAACTGATAAACCGCAATCGCAGCAACTGCCACAAGAGCAACGATAACGATGTATTCGGTCATTCCCTGGCCGGTTGCGCGGTGGATGGTGGGGGTGGTGTGGTGTTTCATCGGGGAACTCCTGACTGGTTGGATTGACAAGGAAAGATGTCAATTTACCTAACTTTTTTGACCAACTATCAGGGAGTTTGCTTTGCAGTTGTGAAGTTGCTCATGGCGACATTCAACGGGAAATGGATCGAAATGGATTCCATCAGCAGCAGCCATTTCGCTCCCCTCTTTATCCGCCATCGACAACCCAGCGCAGACCGGCATCAAAAAGTGAACGCGCGATGCCAGCCGTCCTCAAGCAGCAAATGGCCATTTCGATTCGCCATGCGCACAAGCCAAAAAGAACGTCGTCACGGAGACAAATTACTGTTGCGATCAGGCCATAGCCGGATCAACAAATTAGGAAAAACAGGGAAGAAGAAACAACAACGCCAGGTCATTCCTGGCGCTGGAAAATCAGGTGTCCGGCGTTGCACCGGCCACGCTCAACAATATTTACTTGGCAAATTTGGCGGCCAGCTGGCTCAGCTTTTCGGTATGCAAACGCTCTGCCTCGGCGGCCAGGCGGGCTTCTTCTTCCTTGGCACGCACTGCCTTGCGCTGGTCGGCTTCTTTCTTGAAGCGTTCCTTGAGCAAGGTGGTCGCCCGCAAACGGTGTTCATCGGTCAGCGCATCGCCGGGCAGGCCGTCGAGGTCGTGGCGGTGGGTGGCCTTTTCGACTGTCTTGAGATACCGCAATGAGTTGGTGTGCTGACCCAGCGCGATGCGCAGTATCTTGCGCGGCAATTCGGGCTGACGCGCAATAAGCTGCTTGTCGATGCCGATGGCTAGCGGCAAACAATCACGGAATGCAGGGAAAGTTTGCTGGAGTTCTTTCAGCAGCGCGCGCGCAGCCTGGACGGGATTGGGGGCAGGAGTCGGAGAAGTCATTCGGAAAAGTGATAGTGATCTGAAGAGAAAGGAGGCCGAGGATAGCATGCCACCTGCCCGCCGGATGCCTCCGGCGGGATCAATGACGTCAATGTGCCCCACCGCCGTCGGCGGGTGCAGCAGAGTTGGATCGCTTGGTCATCCACACCAGACCGATCAGGACCAGGAACAAAATCGACGATATCCAGAAAATATCCGTCGCGGCCATGGTGCTGGCCTGCACGCTCATGGTCCGTTCGATGACGGCATACGCGCCCTGCTCCGACAAGCCTTGCGCCGTCAGTCCCTGAACCGCCTGGGCAAAAGCCGGACTCTGGGCACTGGTGTGTTCGGCCAGTTGCGCGTGGTGCAGCGCGGTCCGGCTGTCCCAGACGGTCGAGGTGATCGAGGTGCCGATACCGCCAAACATGATGCGCACGAAGTTCGACAGCCCGGCGGCTGCCGGGATCTTGTCCGGCGACAAGCCGGACAGGATGATGGACGTCAGCGGGATAAAGAACATCGCCATCGCCGCCCCCTGGATGAAGGTCGGGATGATCAGCGTGATCGGATCGACGTCGACATTGAAGCGCGATCGCATGTAGAACACCAGTGCGAAAATCAGAAATCCGGCGGTGGCCACCCAGCGCGCATCGACCTTGGGCATCATCTTGCCGATGAGCGGCGACATCAGGATGGCGAGTATGCCGACCGGTGCCATCACCTTGCCGGCTTCGGTGGCCGTATAGGACAACTGGGTTTGCAGCCAGAGCGGCAGGATCACGAGGCTGCCGAAGAACAAGCCGTAGGCCACCGAGATGGCAATCACGCCACCGGTAAAATTGCGCCCCTTGAACAGCGACAGATCGACCACCGGATGGTCCTCGCCCAGCTCCCAGATGACGAAGTAAATGAACGCCACGACGGCGATCGAACCGAGCAATATGATTTCGCCGGAATTGAACCAGTCGAGTTCCTTGCCTTTGTCGAGCATCAGTTGCAAGGAGCCGACCCAGAGCACCAGCAGCACCAGCCCGACCTTGTCGATCGGTAAGCGCCGGATCGCAGTTTCGCGCTTGTGGTAAATCGACCAGGTCGCCCAGGCAGCGAATATCCCGATCGGAATATTGATGTAAAAAATCCATGGCCAGGTGTAATTATCGGAAATCCATCCGCCCAGCAGTGGCCCCATGATCGGTGCCACCAGCGTGGTCATGCCCCAGAACGCCAGCGCCATGCCGCTCTTGGCGGGCGGATAACTCGATAGCAGCAAGGCTTGCGACAGCGGGATCATCGGGCCGGCTACCGCGCCCTGCAGCACGCGGGCCGCGATCAGCAGTTCGATGCTTGGTGCCAGTCCGCACAGGATGGAGGCGATCACGAATAGCAGGATCGAGGTCACGAACAGTTTGACCTGGCCGACACGCATCGTCAGCCAGCCCGTCAGCGGGACCGAAATCGCATTGGCGACCGCGAAGGACGTGATGACCCAGGTGCCCTGTTGCGGCGAGACACCGAGATCGCCGGAAATGGCGGGAATCGAGACATTGGCAATCGACGAATCGAGCACATTCATGAATACCGCCAGCGACAGGGCAATCGTGCCCACTACAAGCTGACTGCCTTGCAGTGGCGGTAAGGCCGGTCGTGCGGGTGCGTTCGCGCTTGCCATCAGAAAATCCGGTTACAGAGGATCATGGCGGTGTTCAGCGCTTGGCAGCGACAACGGCTGCACTGTTTTCAGCAATGATGCGGCTGATCAGCAGGTGGCCATCGTTGCCGACCTTGTCGAAGGCAGCGGTCTGGTAGACCGGCGTGGTGCGCGCGGTGCCTGACGCGGTCAGCGAGGTGCCGGCATGGTCGGCGATATCCACCTCGACCTGCATCGAAACGCCTAGCCGCAGCGGTCGCTCTGCCAGTTCGGCAGGATCCAGCGAAATACGTACCGGCACGCGCTGGACTACCTTGATCCAGTTGCCGCTGGCATTTTGTGTCGGCAGCAGCGCAAACGCCGAGCCGGTGCCGGCCGACAGGCCGATCACCTTGCCGTGGTAATTCGCCTTCGATCCATATACATCCGAATGCAGCGTTACCGGCTGGCCGATGCGCATCCGGTCGATCTGGACTTCCTTGAAGTTGGCATCCACCCACAGACTGTCGAGCGGCACGATGGACAGCAGCGGCATACCCGCGGCAATCCGCTGGCCGACCTGCACCGAGCGCTTGGCAATATAGCCGGCGATCGGTGCCGGCAAGGTCATGCGGGCGGTGGCCAGATAGGCGGCCTGCACCTGGGCGGCGGCGCGCAGTACGGTCGGATGCTGCGCCACCGAGGTCTGGTCGGTCAGCACGCGATTCGAGGCCAGCTGTTCGCGTGCTGCGACGGCGGCGGATTCGGCACTTTGCAGCGCGGTGCGGGCGTGGGCGAGTTCTTCTTTCGACACCGCGCCGGAGCCGATCAGTTCCTGCCGCCGCGCCAGGTCATTACGCGCCCGCTCGAGCTCGCTATTGCGCGAGGTGATGTTGGCATTGAGCGCGCCATTGTTGACGAACAGCGTGCGTACTTCGCGTACGGCTTGCGCCAGCTGCGCGGTGGCCTGGTCCAGCGCGACATTGGCGTCGGACGGGTCGAGCAGCACCAGCGACGCGCCGGCCTGCACCCGCTGGGTATCGTCGGCATTGATCGCGATAACTGTCCCGCCGATCTGTGAGGTGACCTGCACCACGTTGCCCGCCACGTAGGCGTCATCGGTGCTCTCAAAATGACTGGCGAAAATAAACCACCAGATGCCGTAGGCAATCAACAGCAGGATTAGCACGCCGGTCATGACCAGCAACAGGAAGCGGCGCTTGCCGCGCGGTGGTGCCGTGACGACCGGAACAGAGGCAGGTGGATTGGTGACAGGTGAGTTCATGATGCCGCTTTGACGGTAGGTGGAATTTCGGAAGACGGGACGGCTGGCGCAACCAGTGCGCTGGCGGCGGCATCGAAGCCGCCACCGAGTGACTTGATCAGGCTGATGCGCAAATCGCTCAAACGCAGACTGACATCGAGCTCGGTGCGGCGCTGCTGCAGCAAGGCGGCTTCGGAGGCCAGTACCTGCAACTGGTTCGCCGTACCGACGCGCTGGCGCTGTTCGGACAAGCGCAGTACGTTGCCGGCCGCTTGCACCGCCAGCCGCTGGTGTTCCTGCTGCAGCGCTGCGCCGCGCAAGGACTGGACCTGATCGGCGACGTCGTGCAAGGCATCGGTCAGTGTCTGGTTATAGGTCGCGACCGCAGCGTCGTAAGCGGCGATCTTGCCTTTGAGGCGGGCGCGTAGCGTCCCACCCTCGAAGATCGGCAAGCGGATGGCGGGACCGATGCCGGCAATCGCGCTGCCACTGTTGATCAGGTTGGGCAAGCCGAGGCTGGACAGGCCGGCAAACGCTGCCAGATTGATGTTCGGATAGAAATCGGTGCGTGCTGTATCGATCTCGCCCTGCAGCGCTTCGACATGCCAGCGTGCAGCGACGATGTCGGCACGACGACCGAGCAAAGCGAGAGGCAAGGCGTCCGGCAATGGCAGTGCGGCCACCGGCGTGATCTGCGGCAAGGCAATCGTCAGCCCACGGTCGGGTCCTTGACCCAGCAGCGCCGCCAGCTGGTTGCGGCTCAGCGCCAGCGCTTCCTGCCATTGCGCTTGCTCGGTACGCAAGTTTTGCAGCTGGACCTGACCGATCTGATTGTCGCTCTGGTTGTCGAGGCCGGCGGCGATGCGGCGCGCCGTCAGATCATCAAGCTTCAGGCGAACGGTCTGTTGTCGCGCGATCAGGTCGAGTTGCAGGGCCTGCCGATGCATCCCCATCCAGCTGTGCGCCACCGCGCTGGCCAGCATCAGGCGCGCGCTGTATTGCTCGGCTTCGATCGCCTTGCCCTGCGCCAGCACCGCGCGCAATTCGGCCGCATGACGGCCCCAGAAATCCAGGTCATACGAAAAGCTCAGCGCCAGCTGGTTGTCCGACCGGAGCGCGCCAGCCAGCGGCGGCGGGATGATGCCGTTTTCGGTGTAGCGCTGGTAGGTACTGGTAAAGCTGCCGCCAACGGTCGGGCCGGCCGCCGCACGCGTAGCGTCGGCCAGTGCTTGCGCCGCAGCGATCCGGGTCGCGCTGATTTGCAAGGTCGGATTGGTGGCCAGTGCTTCGTCGACCAGCGACTGCAAGGCGGGTCCGCCCAGGCTGCCTGGCCAGTCCATCGCCGGCCACTGCCCGCCCTGCCCCGGCAAGCTGATGGCGCTGGCCAGTTCGGCAGGAGAACGCGACCGGGCGGTGCTGCGGATATCGCCGGAACTGACACAGGCAGACAGTCCTGCCGATAGCAGCGCGGCACTAAGCAAGGTTCTGGCAAAGACCGGCAAGGCGGGGAAAATACGGGAAACAATGGTCGTCATGGCAATTTTATTGTTTGATCAGGCAAATTATTTTTCGAGGAATTGTCGGCGCAATGTTCTATCTGGGCGACTCTGCTGTTTCGCCGTTGAGCAAGATGCGCCGCAACAGCGAACGCAGGAAACCCATTTCTTCATCACTCAATCCGGCAAAATTGCGCTCGCGCGCAGCCAGATAAATCGCCGGCAGCTGGTCCGCCAGCACACTGCCTTCAGCGGTGAGTTGCAGCAAGAGTCTGCGGCGGTCGGTACCCGCTGGCAGACGGACGACGAGGGAGTGCTTGACCAGCCTGTCTACCATGCGCGTCATGGCCGCCGCATCGATGTACAGCTCGCGCGCCAGTTGCGATGCCGTATCGAAGTGCCCGGACCTCAGCATCAGCAGGATGCCGCCCTGCGCATGGGTGATACCCAGCGAGGTCAAGGCCTCATCGAGGGATTTGGCGAGTTGCGCCCGCGTACGACCAAGCAGGTAGCCGACGCTTTCTTCGACAACGTAGGGAGCAGGAGCAGGAGATGTAGACACGTTAATTATTAGCAATTGATTGACTAGGCAAGAATATACGCGAGTTCTCCTTGCTCCGCCTTCGCCTGCGATAAAAGTCCGCCGTCCTTGTTCTGCGGCGCACGAGAGCTGTCAATTGCTCACCGGCCAGAAGCGTTCGGAAGATTCAAACGCATCGCGCGATACCTTGCAGGCCTGACATCGCTTGCTTCCGGACCAGCGATACCGGCTCGCCCGAAAACCAACCCTCAAAATAATCAAACGACCTTGGTCAATGTGATTACACTGCACCCTTACTCATGCTATTTGGTTCTCTTATGCCTGCTACCGAAGTATGTACGACGCGTCATGCCGCCAAAATTCTGGGCATCTCCGTGACCTCGGTCCAGCAACTGGTTGAGACCGGGGCGCTGACCGCATGGAAGACAACCGGCGGACATCGGCGCATACCACTCAATGCGGTACATGCCTACAAACTCTCCCGCGCCACCACCGGCGACACCACTGACGAACTGCCTGCGCAGGCGGCAAAAACCTCGATCCTGATCATTCAGGATGGACAGCAAAAACGTGATTTTTACGAAGACCAGATTGCATCCTGGAATCTCAATGCCAGCATGGCGTTTTGCAGCAATGGCTATCAGGCACTGATGGAAATTACCCGCAGCAAACCCGACATCCTGCTGGCCGACATGGCCATGGACACCGCTGCCGGCCAGGAGCTGATCAACACCATCCTGACTTATCCCGACTTGTCCGACATGCACATGGCTGTCGTGTCGAATCACGAACAAGAGCCGCCGGCAATGTGGGCAGATCTGTCAGATGGCGTGGTGTTTTTCAGTAATCCGGTCAACCTCGATGAGTTACGCGGCTACTTGCGTGGATGCTGCGCAGGACAGGAGCGCGTGAGGCGCACTGCCGGCAGAGGATGATGGGAAATTATTGAACGCCAGCTGAAGTTAGCCGGCTGCAGTTTCTGCAAGTGCGACATCGACGCGGGTCTTCCAACCAACATTGACTGCACAAACAAAAAAGGACTTGAGCGTTAAGCCAAGTCCTCGATTGCAACTGTGATTCTGGTGGGCGGTGCGGGTTTCGAACCTGCGACCCCTGCCGTGTGAAGGCAGTGCTCTACCCCTGAGCTAACCGCCCGATGCGGCGCAGATTATCGCATGAATGCGATGCAAAACACCACACCACGACGCAATCAATTTTCAGCCATGCGCCAGAGCGAAGTGCCGCGCATTTCCTTGTCGAGCGCGGTCAATGCCAGCTCGTGTTCGCCCAGCTCCTCCGCACTGGCCGGCAGCACCAGAATGTCGGCCAGCGGGACCAGTTCCAGATGCGCTCCTGACTCGCCGGCTTGATCACCATCGTCCAGCTCCATGCTGAGGCTGTTCTGGCCGCGTGTCATTGCCAGATACACCTCGGCCAGCAATTCGGCATCGAGTAACGCGCCGTGCAATGTGCGATGCGCGTTCGACACGCCGTACCGGTCGCACAGCGAGTCCAGCGAGTTGCGTTTTCCGGGGTGCATTTCCTTGGCCTGCACCAACGTGTCGATGACGCCGCTGACCTGCGTATTGAACAATGGAATGTCGAGCCGCTTGAATTCGGCGTCCAGAAAACCGACGTCAAAGGGCGCGTTGTGAATGATGACCTCGGCACCGCTGATGTAGTCGCGCAGTTCGGCAGCGACTGCCGCGAACTTGGGTTTGTCGCGCAGGAATTCGGTGGTCAGTCCGTGTACCGCCAGCGCGCCTTCTTCGGAATCGCGCTCCGGATTGAGGTAGCAATGGAAGTTCTTGCCGGTCAGCCGGCGATTGATCATTTCGACGCAGCCGATTTCAATGACGCGGTCGCCGGAACGGGGATTAAGGCCCGTGGTTTCGGTATCGAGAACGATTTGTCGCATGCGTGTGTTGTCCTGAAAAATGAATGGTGCAGTGATGGCCGCTTAGCGGATCGAATCAACGCCGCGGTTGGCCAGCACGTCCGCGCGCTCGTTGCCGACGTGTCCGGAGTGACCGCGCACCCAGCGCCATTGAATCTGGTGCATCTGCTGGGCCAGATCGAGCGCTTGCCACAGGTCGACATTCTTGACCGGTTCGCGCGCGGCGGTTTTCCAGCCGCGTTTTTTCCAGCCGTTAATCCACTCGCTGATGCCCTTTTGTACGTACTGGCTATCGGTATGCACGATGACATCGCAGGGCCGGCGCAGTGCGGTCAGCGCTTCAATGACAGCCTTCAATTCCATCCGGTTATTGGTGGTGTCGCGCTCGCCCCCGAACAGCTCCTTTTCGTTGGTCCCAGCTACCAGCCAAGCTCCCCAGCCGCCTCGACCAGGGTTACCTTTGCAGGCGCCATCGGTATAAATTTCAACTTTTTCCATAATTACTTTTTCTCGTGTGCTTTGTTAGTGGCTGGCCCCGCGCGGGCAGAACTGGCGGCCGGCCGCCGCCATGCCGGGCCGATCAGATGCATGCCCTTGACCCGCTTGATCGCATGCACGACATACACCGCGCCAAGATAAGGCCACCAGCGCCGGCCGATTTTTTCCATGAACGCAAACCGTTCCAGCCATTTTTCCGTTCGGCACGGCGGGGCGTAACAGCCAAAATAACCGTGATCGACTTCCATGTTGAGCAGTTCCAGCCAGTCTTTCAGGCGCGGCATGCCGATGAATTGGCCATCGCGCGGCAGGAACGCCGACCCGCTCAATCGTCCTGCCATCTGCCGCGCACCCCACAGGCTGGCTGAATTGAAACCGCAAATAATCAGCCGGCCTTCCGGCCGCAGCACCCGCTCGACTTCACGCAATACCTGATGGGGTTCACGCGAAAATTCCAGTACGTGCGGCAACACCACCAGATCCAGACTTTGTGAGGCGAAGGGTAATTCGGCCAGGTCATGGGCGATCGCTACCGCGCGCGGGGCACCTGACGCAAGATCAACATGGGTATCGGCCAGCCACTTGTTGGGCATCCGGTTGGCGCTGAGCGCATTGATTTGCGGCAGGCCGATCTGCATCGCATTGAAGCCGAAAATATCAGCAGTCAATGCATCGAGGCAGGACTGCTCCCAGGCCAGCACGTAAGCCCCTGCGGCGCTATCGAGCCAGGGGCCGAGCGCTATAATGCATTTTTCTGACGGTAGGTGATCCATGGCGACGTTACAAGTTTTGACGATTCCCGCGTTCGATGACAATTACCTGTGGCTCGTCCATGACGGCGTCCATGCCGCCGTGGTTGACCCCGGCGATGCCGGGCCCATCCTCGCGGCACTGGCGCTCCATCAGTTGTCGCTCGTCGCTATTCTACTGACTCATCACCATGCTGACCATGTTGGCGGCGTACCCGAGCTACTGCAACATGCCAGCGTGCCGGTCTATGGTCCGCGTCACGAAAAAATTCCGACCATTACCCATCCCCTGGTGCAAGGCGATACCGTCGTCGTCCCGGAACTGCAATGGCAGCTTGGCGTGCTGGATGTGCCCGGCCATACGAGCGGCCATATCGCTTATTTCGCCGCGGCCGAGGAATGGCTATTTTGCGGCGACACGCTGTTTGCCGGCGGCTGCGGACGCCTGTTCGAAGGCACTCCCGAACAGATGGATGCGTCACTGCAAAAGCTCGCTGCCCTGCCCGGCAGGACCAGCGTCTTTTGCGCTCACGAATACACGATGGCTAATTTGCGCTTTGCGCAAGCGGTCGAACCGGGCAACGTCGCGCTGCAAGAACGCATTGTGCGCGAGCAGGACAAGCGCGACCGTCACATCCCGACCGTTCCGTCGACGATTGCACTCGAGCGCGAAACCAACCCGTTTCTGAGATGGCGCGAAGCCGACATCCGGCACAGCCTGCAACAGGCCGGCAAGCTGGGGGACGACACCGGGATTGCCGGATTTGCCGCGCTGCGGGCCTGGAAAAACAGCTATCGCTGATCCGGCGCAATCCGGTTGCGAACTTTTATCGTGACACTGAGTTTTTTTGGATGTCGGCGATCGACGCTGCATGCGCTTGATTGATGGCCGCTTAAGAATGGCCTGTGCGCTGCAGCGGCGGCTATTCTGTAACTATTGTTGACGGGCCGGATGGCGCTTACGTACACTCGTTGATCGATTTCACGATTCAGCTGCATCGAGTCCAGCAAAAATAAGGAACAGACCCATGCAGCAGAAGCTACTCCGCACCCTCACTTTTACCGCTTTCCTGCTGCTGGCCGCGCCCCATGCGAGCCAGGCCAACGACCTCAGTATCTCCCCGTCGATTACCGATTACACCTACGACCCAAGCGATCCCGTCACCCAGGTGCTGGCCATCGAAGAGCTTGATGTCTGGGGCCGCATCCGTAACGGCTTCGGCATTCCCGACCTCGATAACCCACTGGTACTGAGCCAGACCAACTGGTACAGCGCCCGACCCGAATACATCCAGCGCACTACCTTGCGGGCATCGCGCTACCTGTTCCACGTCCTGCAGGAACTCGAAAAACGCGACATGCCAACCGAACTGGCGCTGCTGCCGTTCATCGAATCGGCCTTCAATCCGGAAGCGTATTCATCGGCCAAAGCATCCGGCATGTGGCAGTTCATTCCGTCCACCGGACTGGACTTCAACCTCAAGCAGAACATGTTCAAGGATGAACGTCGCGATGTACTCGCCTCGACCGATGCCGCCCTGACCTATCTGCAAAAACTCCATGGCATGTTCGGCGACTGGCAGCTGGCACTGGCCGCCTACAACTGGGGCGAAGGATCGGTACAGCGGGCTATCAAAAAGAATCAGGCCAACGGCTTGGCTACCGATTTCAATAGCCTGTCCGCGCTGATGCCGGCCGAAACCCGCAACTATGTTCCCAAGCTCCAGGCCGTCAAGAACATCATCGCCACGCCGGAAGCATTTGGCATCACGCTGCCGAAGGCTGACAACCAGCCCTACTTCGTCACCATTGGCCGGACGCGCGACATTGATCTGAAGGTTGCCGCTCAACTGGCCGAAATCACCCTCGACGAGTTCAAGAGCCTCAACCCGCAGTTCAACCGGCCTGTCATCACCGGCAGCGCCAGCACCAAGATATTGCTGCCCCAGCAGAATGCAGAGCGCTTCAAGATCAACCTGGCGCAATGGAATCGTCCCCTGTCATCATGGATGGCACACACTGTCACGAAGCGCGAACGCATCGAAGCTATTGCCACGCTGTTCAATACCGAGCCGCAGGTACTGCGTGACGTCAATCACATCCCGCCCAACATGCGCCTGAAGGCCGGCTCGACAATCCTGGTTCCCAAGACCGCCAAGGCCGCCGAGACCGACATCACCGCCGAAGTCGCCGATAACGCCGTGATATCGATGGAGCCGGATGTGCCGGATTTCCGCCGCATCGCGGTGCGGGTTGGCAAGCGTGACAACCTCGCGTCGATTGCGCAGCGCTACAACGTCACCGTGGCGCAAGTGAAGAACTGGAACGATCTGCAGCGCGACACGCTGCGCAGCGGCCAGACGCTGCAGGTACAAGTTCCTTATCGTGCAAGCGCCAAGACCGGACAGCGCACGGTGCGCGTCGCAGCGAACCGCCCCCATCGCAAAGATGCCGGGTCAGACAAAAAATTGCGTAACGGGCCGATACTCGCATCGGCACGCTAAGCGTACCGATACCGGTGCGGACTTGCCCCGAGCACGGCAAGCCCCTACAATCTCGCACGATCTGAGCGCCCGGGCAGCGACCGCCCCGTCCTTTCGATCGACCCCAGCACTGGCGCTTGCCTTCTTCATCGAACGCAAGCGCTTGTAATTTGATCCCACCAGGAGTTCTGCATGGCTTTTTTGCAAGGCAAAAAAATCCTCATCACCGGTCTGCTATCGAATCGTTCGATCGCGTATGGCATTGCCACCGCCTGCAAACGCGAAGGTGCCGAACTGGCATTTACGTATGTCGGAGAACGCTTCAAGGAACGCACGGTCGAGTTTGCCCGCGAGTTCGACAGCGAACTGATTTTTGATTGTGACGTCGGTAGCGATGACCAGATCAACGCCTTGTTCACTGACCTCGCCAAGTCCTGGGATCAGCTCGACGGCCTGGTGCATGCGATCGGCTTTGCGCCGCGCGAAGCAATCGCCGGCGACTTCCTCGACGGTCTGTCACGCGAGGGATTCAAGATCGCCCACGATATTTCGGCCTACAGTTTCCCGGCCATGGCCAAGGCCGCACTGCCGATGCTGCGTCCGAATGCAGCCCTGCTGACGCTGACCTATCTCGGTGCGATGCGCTCGCTGCCGAACTACAACACGATGGGTCTGGCCAAAGCATCGCTGGAAGCCAGCGTGCGCTACATGGCAGAATCGCTTGGACCGAAAGGCGTTCGCGTCAACGGTATTTCAGCCGGTCCGATCAAGACACTGGCTGCCAGCGGTATCAAGGACTTCAGCAAGATCCTCAATTTCGTCAAGACGCATTCGCCGCTGCGGCGCAATGTCACGCAAGACGATGTCGGCAATGCCGCCGCTTTCCTGCTATCCGATCTGGCCGCCGGTATCACCGGTGAAATTACCTATGTCGATGGCGGCTTCTCACATGTCGTCGGTGGCATTGCCGAATAAGACCACGCGCAGTCGATGTCAATGAACAGCCTCCTGTGCGGAGGCTGTTTTTTTGTGCGGTCGCGTTAATCTGACCGACTCGCCGCAGTGCAATAAATAGTTCGACACGGTAGCTCTTTCCCCTGTACACTTCGCCTCGTTCATTGCCCAGCGCAGTGTTCACCGTAGCACCGCAAACCCTTCGCATTAACGATAAGCCCCCCGCCTCTTGGTGTTGATGTTCAAACACCGTCCCGGCGCAAAGCTTTATGTGCCGAAATTTCTCTGAGTTTACTAGCTGTTGTTACTTAGCTGTTTCGTTGGTTGGCGTTGCATTTTTATTGCGCTTTCGCACGCACTCTACCGGGTGCCGCGCAGCGCTGAGTTCACGAAAGATAAAAAATGACTTTTGAAGCCCTTGGCCTCCACACGTCCGTAATCAAAGCACTTACCGAATCCGGCTACATCAAGCCAACCAGCGTGCAGGAGCAAGCTATTCCTGCCGCCATCGAAGGCCGTGACCTGCTGGTTTCATCGCAAACCGGCTCCGGCAAAACCGCAGCATTCATGCTGCCTGCCCTGCACAAATTTGCTACCGCTGCCGAACTGCAACTGGCCGACAGCAGCAAGACGCCAAATCAAGAAAAACAATCTGCACTGGCCCGTGGCGAGCGTCCGCGTTTTAAAGCTGCCCAGCCTAAAATGCTGGTCCTGACACCGACCCGCGAACTCGCTTTGCAAGTCACCACCGCTACCGACAAGTACGGCTCACAGATGCGTCGCATCAAAGCCGTCTCGATTCTGGGCGGCATGCCTTACCCGAAGCAAATGCAATTGCTGGCCAAGAATCCAGAGATTCTGGTTGCCACTCCTGGTCGTTTGATCGACCACATGGAATCGGGCAAGATCGATTTCTCGCAACTTGAAATCCTGGTCCTCGACGAAGCTGACCGCATGCTGGACATGGGTTTCATCGACGATATCGAAAAAATCGTTGCTGCCACACCGGAATCCCGCCAGACCATGCTGTTCTCGGCAACGCTCGATGGCGTCGTCGGCAACATGGCCAAGCGCATCACCAAGAACCCGATGATCATCCAGATCGCCGGTTCGGCCACCAAGCATGAAAACATCAGCCAGCGCGTCCACTTTGTCGACGACCTGTCGCACAAAAATCGCCTGCTGGATCACCTGCTGCGCGACGAGACAATGGACCAGGCTGTTGTGTTCACCGCCACCAAGCGTGACGCTGACACCATCGCCGACCGTCTGAACATCGCCGGTTTCGCTGCTGCTGCCCTGCATGGCGACATGCATCAAGGCGCGCGTAACCGTACCCTCGACGGCATGCGTCGTGGGCAGGTTCGTGTTCTGGTTGCCACCGACGTCGCTGCCCGCGGTATCGATGTGCCAGCGATCACCCACGTGTTCAACTACGATCTGCCGAAATTCCCTGAAGACTACGTCCACCGTATCGGTCGTACAGGTCGTGCCGGTCGTAACGGTATCGCCGTATCGCTGGTCAATCATGCCGAAGGTATCAATGTCAAACGCATTGAGCGCTTCACCAAGCAATTGATCCCGGTGGAAGTGATCGAAGGTTTCGAGCCTAAGAAAACAGCATCCGCACCACGTTCCGGCCAAAAGCCAGGCGGCTGGAAACCAGGCGACAACCGCAGTGCGGCCAAGCCAGGTCAGCGCACCTTCAGCAAGCCATCGGCACCACGCAAAGATGGCAGCAGCTTCAGCAAGGGCCCACGTACCGGCGACGCCGGCGGCGCAGCCCGTCGTCCCTACGGCGATCGTTAATCGATCACCGAACGGATTCCCGGGGTAACCCGGGAGGACATAAAAAAACCCGCGACAGCCTGGCTGTCGCGGG
>AEPR01000004.1 GCA_000195205.2 Oxalobacteraceae bacterium IMCC9480
GCAATAACCGAAGGGCATTGCACCGCTCACGCTCCGAACATCAAACGCTAACCTGCTCCTGCTGCCGGAAAAATCCAACCCGCTCCTGCTCCGGCAATTTCGCATAAATCCGGTTCAATCCACTGATGACCGCCAGAACCGACGCGGTGACGATATTGGCATGCATGCCCACGCCGAACACGGTTCCCGGCACGCCGTCAGTGACGACTTCGGCAAAGGTCACCGCCGTGGCATCCGCTCCCTGGCCCATCGCCCGTTCTTCGTAACTGTGCAACTTCGCTTGCACGCGCAATGCATGCAGCAGCGCATCGATCGGGCCATTGCCTTCACCGCTGAGCGTGAGTGCTTGTCCGAACAGCGTGACGCTCAGATGAATGCCCTGCAATTGGCCATGGTCGAACAGCCGGTGGCCGACATACGCGACCGGCTCCCCGGCTGCGAAATATTCCTTCGAAAACAGCGTCCAGATATCGGCTGCCACCACTTCGCCACCGGTCTGCTCGGTCAGCGATTGCACGGCGGTGCTGAACTCGACCTGCAAGCGGCGCGGCATCACCATCCCGTATTCGGCTTCAAGCAGGAAGGCAATACCGCCTTTGCCGGACTGGCTGTTGACGCGGATGATCGAGTCATACGTACGACCAAGATCAGCCGGATCAAGCGGCAAATACGGCACTTCCCACAGTCCATCAGCTGATTGCACGGCCATGCCTTTTTTGATCGCATCCTGATGCGAACCCGAGAACGCGGTGAAGACCAGATCGCCAACATACGGATGACGCGGATGGATAGGCAACTGCGTGCAGTGTTCGACGATGCGCGCGACTTCATTGATATTGGAAAAGTCGAGCCCCGGATGCACGCCCTGCGAGTACATGTTCAGCGCCAGCGTGACGAGGTCGACATTGCCGGTGCGCTCGCCATTGCCGAACAGGCAGCCTTCGACGCGGTCGGCACCGGCCATCATGCCGAGTTCGGCCGCGGCGACGGCAGTGCCGCGGTCATTGTGCGGATGCAGGCTGATGATGACCGAGTCGCGGCGCGCGAGGTTGCTGCTCATCCATTCGACCTGGTCCGCATAGATGTTCGGTGAAGCCAGTTCGACCGTGGCCGGCAAATTGATGATGACTTTGCGCTGCGGCGTGGCTTCCCAGATATCGATGACGGCGTCGCAGACTTCCTTGGCGAACGGCAGTTCGGTGCCGGTGAAGGTTTCGGGGCTGTACTGGAAGACCCACTCGGTATCGGGCTGGGCAGCGGCGAGGCGCTTGATGGTCTGCGCGCCCTTGATGGCGATGGCCTTGACGCCGGCCTGGTCGAGGCCGAACACGATCTGGCGGAAGTTCGGCGAGGTTGCGTTGTACAGGTGGATGATCGCGCGGCGCGCGCCACGCAAGGCTTCCATCGAGCGCTCGATGAGTTCGTCGCGGGCCGGCGTGAGGACTTCGATGGTGACATCATGCGGGATCAGATTCTGTTCGATCAGCGTGCGCACGAAACCGAAATCAGTTTCGGAAGCGGCCGGAAAAGCGACTTCGATTTCCTTGAAGCCGATCTCGACCAGGGTCTGGAACATGCGCAATTTGCGTTCGACATTCATGGGCTCGAACAAGGCCTGGTTGCCGTCGCGCAGGTCGGTTGACATCCAGATGGGTGGTGTCGTGATGGTCTTCGATGGCCAGGTGCGATCGGCGAGGGCGATCGGGGCGAAGGGGCGATAGCGGGTGGCGGGGTTGTTCAACATGGCAAGGTACTCCGGAAAAAGTCGATCAGAAATACCGCCTGGTCAATGCCGGGCGGTGGAAATTACTAACAGGAGGGGGGTGTTTTTATGTGCGCTTGACGCGCAGCAGTGCCGGCGACGAGATCGTCAGCAGGAGAAGTTGTAGCGGAAGAAAGAAATAAGGCATGGCGTCGAAAGTAGTTCATTGGCCGGACCCGTGTCAAGGAGTATTCGGTCAGCCGATCGCGTAGTCGCAGGAAAAATGAGAATCCCGCTGCGGTGCTATCCTGCCGCGATCCCCTGAATCCTGCTCCCGCCGATGCCTCCGATTCCGTCCGTCCCCGCCGATAACTCCGCCATCAAGCGCTACCTGCCGTGGGTGGTGGCCACCGCACTGTTCATGGAACAGCTCGATTCGACCATCATCAATACTGCCGTGCCGTCGATGGCAATCAGCCTGGGCGTGACGCCATTGAGCCTGAAGGCCGTCGTCACCAGTTACATCCTCAGCCTGGCAGTGTGCATCCCGGTCAGCGGCTGGATGGCGGACCGCTTCGGCACGCGCCGGGTCTTCAGCACTGCCGTGGCGATCTTCACGTTCGCCTCGGTGCTGTGCGGCTTGTCGCAGAACGTGCCGATGCTGGTGGCCGCGCGCATCCTGCAAGGAATGGGAGCGGCGATGATGATGCCGGTCGGACGCCTGACCATTGTGCGTACCTTTCCCAAATTCGAACTGCTCAGGGCGATGAATTTTGTCATCATCCCGGCACTGATCGGGCCGCTGCTGGGACCGACCATAGGCGGGCTGATCGTGCATGTGACTTCGTGGCGCGTGATCTTTTTTGTCAATGTGCCGGTCGGGCTGGCAGCGCAGTGGCTGATCCACAAGCACATGCCGGACTATCACGGCGATGCGCCGCGACCGCTCGATGTGGTCGGCATGGTGCTGTTCGGCACCGGCACCGCGCTGCTGTCATGGTTGCTGGAAATTTTTGGCGAGCACAAGCTGGACGCCACCTCGACCGGCGTGCTGCTCCTTTTGGCGCTGAGTTTGCTGGCGACTTATGTCTGGCATGCCGGCCGTATCGCCTCGCCGTTGTTGCGGCTGGCGCTGTTCCGGGTGCGTACCTTCCGTGTCTCGGTGGTCGGCGGCTTTGTCACGCGCCTGGGCTTGGGCGGCTTGCCGTTCCTGTTGCCCTTGCTGTATCAGCTCGGACTCGGCTTGCCGGCCTGGCAATCCGGCCTGCTGATGATGCCGGCAGCCGCCGGCGCGATGGGCATGAAACTGATGGCCGCGCGCTTGCTCAAACGCTTCGGCTACCGCCAGGTGCTGATCATCAATACCGTGCTGATTGGCGCGACGATCAGCCTGTTCGCGACCGTATCAACATCGACGCCACTGGCGCTGATCGTATTGCTCGGACTGACACAGGGCGTGTTCAATTCGCTGCAATTTTCCAGCATGAATTCGATGGCCTATGCCGACATCAGCAGTGCCGATACCAGCATGGCCAGCACGCTGGCGAGTTCGCTGCAGCAAATGTCGATGAGTTTCGGGCTGGCCTGCGGTTCGCTGGTGACCGGCTGGTATCTCGGCGACTTGCCGGAGTCGAACCGGCTCGCCGTGACAAGCGCACTGCATCATGCGTTCCTGACGCTGGGCGTGATGACGGTGCTGTCGTCGCTGTCGTTCCGGACGCTGAAAGCGACCGATGGCGAGAGTGTCAGCAAGGGTATTGCCGCATCTTGAGTTGTGATCAATGGTCACTTAAAGTTGACTAGTGGTATTTACAGCGCGGGGAGTCGCGTAATAAGCTGCATGTAAGAAATCTTTCCAACGGATAATTTTCTACATGCCATGACTAACGCTCCGTCTCCGGTACCGTCGTCCAGCGCCGCCTTCACCCTGGTGGAATTGCTTGTTGCAATGGCGATTGTCGCCATCCTGCTCGGGCTGGCCGCTCCTTCTTTCCAGTCCTTCGTGCTCGATGCGCGCCTTACCTCCGAAGCACGAAAAATCCTGCTGGCGCTACAGACGGCGCGCAGCGAAGCGTCGCGCATCAATGCCAATGTGCTGCTGTGTGCCAGTGCCGGCGACAGCGTCTGCGGTACCGACTGGACGACCAACAAGTTGGTGTTTGCGGATGTCAACAACAACAAGCGTCGCAGCACCACAGAAACACTGGTGTTTTCCGGGGCACCGGCAGCGGCAACCACCACGATAGCCGGTCCTGCGGCAGGCTGGATCGAGTTCTATTCGTCGGGCCAGGCCAATGCCGCTGCCACCTTCAAGCTGTGTGACACACGCACCGGCAACGTCGGTCGCCTGGTGTCGGTCGGGTTGACCGGACGCCCGTCGCTCACCACCACCACTTGTCCCTGAGGCCCGCGATGATGCCGCGCTCCCTGTCCCGATTCCGTTCCCCGCCGTTGCGCCAGCGCGGCTTCACGCTGGTCGAAGTGATGATCGCGATCGTGGTGCTGGCGTTCGGATTGCTCGCGCTGGCCGGCCTGCAATTGCAGATGCTGCGTTTTTCGCAAAGTGCCAGCTTGCGCACCATTGCCACGGCCGAAGCCGCGTCGCTGGCCGATCATGTGCTGTCGAATCGTGCCGGTCTGGACGCCGGCTACTACGACCTGTCTGCGCCACCGACGACGACGGCTGTCGCGGCTTGCATGACGACGGCTGGTTGTACCGGGCAGCAAATTGCCCAGACTGCCTTATCCATCTGGAGCCAGAACCTCCGCGAATTGCTGGGGCCGGATGCCGTCGGCATTATTTGTACCGACTCCAATCCCGCTGCTATCACTTTGGCCGCACCGACCTGCGATAACGTTTCCAAGGCGCCGTACGTGATCAAGATCTGGTGGAAAGACGAGCGCAACGGTGCCGTCGGGCAGTTCGTGACGAGCTTTCAGCCAT
Source organism: Oxalobacteraceae bacterium IMCC9480 (assembly GCA_000195205.2). Taxonomy (GTDB): domain Bacteria; phylum Pseudomonadota; class Gammaproteobacteria; order Burkholderiales; family Burkholderiaceae_D; genus Actimicrobium. Next base: position 4,647 of record AEPR01000004.1, read on the forward strand.
GAGCGCGCCAATGACACGACGCCTTGCCGGCGGTTTCGGCCTGATCGAAGTGATGATTTCGATCGCCATTTCGTTGATCGTTATTCTGGCGGTGACCGGCTTGTACCTGACGCAGAAAAGTGCCTACACCACGCAGGGAGCGCTTTCCGTGGTACAGGAAAATGCACGCTACCTGATGCGTACGATGACGCATGATTTGCGCTTGTCGGGTTACCGGGACGTCAATGCCAGTACGACGTTTACGACCAATCCTGCCGGCAGCAAGCTGTTCATTGATGCGCTGAACGACACCGGTACAAATACCAGCGATGCCTTGACCTTGCGGTTCTACGGCGCTTCAGACACCTCCGGCGCGGCTGACCGCAGCATCGTCGATTGCCTGGGCAATCCCATCGGTCGCGACACGATGGTCACGCAAACCTACACGGTGCAGACCGATCCGGCGTCACTGGAGCCAACGCTGTATTGCACGGTGGGCGCGAATTCGGCACCCCTGGTCACCGGTGTCGACAGCCTGCAATTGCTGTACGTGGTTGATCTTGACGGTGGCGGTACGCAGTTCAGTTATCAGCCTGCCGGTGTGGCCGACATGAGCAAAGTGGTCAGCGTGCTGGTCTCGGCAGTCGTGCGCAGCAGCACGGTCGACAACGTCAAGCCGGCGACAGCGCCGGTCTTCAATCATTTCGGGACGCAGTATGCCCCCGGCAATACCGCACCGGGCAACGATGCCGGCAGCGTGTTCAAGCCGCTCAATGACGGGCGTTTGCGAAAACGCGTGATGTTTTCGGTGGCCTTGCGTAATCGACTGGATTGATGATGACAACTTCTTCCACGACATGGCGGATCCTGCCGCGCGAACAGGGATCGACGCTGCTGATCGGCATGCTGTTCCTGATCATCCTGACCTTGCTGGGCCTGAGTGCCGCATTGATCAGCAAGACCGATGAGCGCATGGCGCGCAATAGCCGGGATCGCAATATTGCGTTCTTTGCCGCCGAATCGGCGCTGCGCGATGCGCGCGACGATATCCACCTCCCGGCTAGCCGGATCCAGGGCGCGACCGGTGCCCTTGCCGATTGCAGCGGAGCCACCACAAAAGGCTTGTGCCTGCCTGCCGCGGCCGGCGACCCGCAGGTCTGGGAAACGACGTACCTGACCGATCCGACGCGTTCGGTCGAGTACGGCGAAATGACCTCGCTGACCGCCGCGCAGAAATTTAAAGTAGCACCGGCGTCGGGTGGGGTTACTGCTCCGCCACGGTACTTGATCGAGGCGCTGCCCGATATCAATGGCGTGAGCCTGAGCGCCAAGGTCCCGCAGAAATGGCTGTATCGCATCACTGCCATCGGTTATGGCGCGAACGCCAATACCAGCGTCATCGTGCAGGAAACCATTCGTCCCTGAGTTACCCCATCTGACCATCCGGTCACGGAGATATCATGTCCATCCTCGCTCGCCTGATCCGCCGGCCCCTTCCGCTGATGACGTCGGCTTTGTTTGTCGCACTGTTGCTCCCCGCGTCGGCAGACGCCTTACCGCTGGCATTGGCGACCGCCCCGCTGTACACCACCAGTGCGGTCAAGCCGCTAGTGATGATCGATATGTCGAAAGACCAGCAGCTGTTTTTCAAGGCTTATAACGATTATTCCGATCTGCTTGGTGATGGGGTTATCCAAATTACCTATACCAATACGATTGACTACTACGGCTATTTTGATTCAGCCAAGTGCTATGACTATTCCACCGCGCGCGGTCGCTTCGAACCGGCTGCGATGGCAGTGACGCACTATTGCTCCGTGAAGTGGAGCGGTAATTTTCTGAACTGGGCGACGATGTCGCGCATGGATGCGGTGCGCAAACTGCTCTACGGCGGCATGCGCTCGACCGATGGGGCAGAGACGGTGCTGGAGCGTTCGTTCCTGCCTATGGATGCCCATGCGTGGGCTAAGTATTACAACGGCCCTGACTTGTCCCAGCTGACGCCGTTCACGGTGGCGCAGGAATTTGGTGTGGGGCAAAAGGGTACCGGCGTGTTTTCGCAGGACGATCTCTCACCCAATGAAAAAAAGTTGGTTGTCACCATGGCGGCGGCCTGGAGTGACGTGGAGATTGGAGATCAGGTGCAGTTAAAGGCAAGTAAGGAGGAAAGTAAGTCGTCGGCCGTCATCATCGGCCGGGTCGGGTCGTATGACGCATCAAAGAACACATGGTCGCTCTACTTTCAAAAGGATGTGCCGGTAAGCGGCGGCGAATGGATGTTTACCAACCTCACGCGCACCGGCGTGACTCTGTGCAATGTGACGCCGCCCGATCCAAAAGCAGCAACCACGTTTTCGCAATCGAACAATGCGGCACCGCAAATTCGCGTCGTCAAAGGTAATTACGCGCTGTGGGCGTCGAATGAGCGGTGGCAATGCAACTGGTTCGAAGACAAAGCTGGTACGCAGTCCGGCCAGCGCACGCCCGGTTCGTCCAACGGCAACTTAGCCCTTGTATCCGGAATGAACTCCTCTGCGGATAACCCGAAACGTTCCACCCGTGGCCTGAACACCGGCGAATTCATCGCCCGTGTTCAGGTCTGCGTGGCGGGCCTGCGCGACACCGAAAAATGCAAGCGCTATCCCGACGGCACCTACAAGCCGATCGGGTTGCTTCACACCTATGGCGATAGCGACAGTAATCTGATGCAGTTCGGCATGATGAGTGGCAGCTACCAGAAAAATATTTCGGGGGGCGTATTGCGCCGCAATGTGCTTGATTTTGCCTCGGAGGTCGATGGCGCACTGGCAACTTCCAACGGCAAGTTCTTAACCAGCAACAAGGTGGGCATCGTCTACAACATGAATCTGTTGCGACTCTACGGTTACGACTACAGCGATGGCACCTATCTGAACACTGGCACAAACGGTGACGCTTGTAACTTCCAGATGCCCGGCCTGGTGCAGAGCGGCGGCGGCTCCAACCAGGGAGATTTCGCGAATGAGGGAAAATGTTCCAGCTGGGGCAATCCGATGTCGGAAATTTATCTTGAATCGTTGCGCTATTTTGCAGGGAAATCGCCAACGACCAGCTATGGGTATCCTGCCAATAGCAAGGACAAGACGCTGGGCCTGACCGTTGAACCCTGGATTGATCCATTGACCGTGAACAATTATTGCTCGGCACTGAATACGCTGGTTTTCAATCCCAGCGTGTCATCGTATGACGGTGATCAGATGGCCGGTATCAGTGACCTGGGCAGCACGCTCACTGCGGCGGACCTGACAACGCAGATCGGTGACATGGAAGGCATCAACGGGAAAAAATGGTTTGTCGGCAATAACGTCGGTACTGCCGAGGCGAATATTAAGGTCGACGGCCTGTGCTCCTCGAAGACAATCAATGCGCTGGGACTGGTGGCAGGCCTCTGCCCGGAAGGTCCTGGAACCAAGGGGACATTCCAGATTGCCGGTGCCGCCTGGTACGCCCATACCAACCGTATCCGCTCGAAGCCGGATCCCGTTGCGGCTGCCGTGCCGGCATCCGACACAAAGTCATTGAAAGTGACTACCTACGGGATTCAGCTGGCTGGCAGTACGCCGAAGATCAACCTTCTTGTCAATGGCAAACCGGTCGTTCTGCTACCGGCTTACCGGATGAACGCCGGGGGTAAAGGCATCTACAGCTCCGGCACCCTTGTCGATTTCAAGATCATTTCGCAAACACCAACCAGCGGGTCTTTCTATGTCAACTGGGAAGATTCCAGCCAGGGTGGCGACTTTGACCAGGATGTCTGGGGCATGCTGAAATATGAAATTTCGGGAAACACCCTCAAGGTCACCACGGGGATCGTCGGTGCCTCGTCCGGCAACGGACAGGGTTTCGGGTATGTGATTTCGGGTACGGATAAGGATGGCCCGCATTTTCACTCGGGTGTCTACGGCTACTCGTTCACGGATCCGACCAACCTGACGGTGACGCCGGCCGGCAGCTACCTCAACGCTTCCGGTGGCTGCAACGCGTGCGCCGGGAGCCAGGATCCGCCCACCACTGCCACTTATCAGGGTTCCGGTCAGGTGTCCTCTCAGTTAGAGGATCCGCTCTTCTACGCCGCAAAATGGGGCGGTTTCACCGATGGCGATGGTAATGGCAAGCCCGACAAAGTGTCCGAATGGGATGCCCTTCTGAGTAATGGTTTGCCAGGTTCGGATGGGATTCCCGATAACTATTTCTATGTCACCAATCCAGCTGCATTGGAGTCTTCGCTGAAACGTGCTTTCCAGTCCATCTTGCTCAATGCTTCGTCGGCATCGGTGGCCAGTAGCTCGACTTCGCTCAATACCGGTGCGCATATTTATCAGGCACGTTTCAATCCGGCGGACTGGTCCGGGCAATTACAGGATTTTCCGATTGACCAGAATGGCGTGCTTGCGTCGACTTCGCTGTGGGATGCGGGGGCCGCGCTGAATGGCCGGTCGCCGGCGTCACGGGTGATCCTTACCTATAACGGCTTGCCGGACAAACCTGCCGAAGGTGGTATTGCCTTCGAATGGGCGGCTTTGCCCGCTCCCTACAAGGACGCGCTCAATACCAATTCCGGGGCACCCAGCGATGGCCTCGGCGAAAAGCGACTTAACTGGATTCGTGGCGATCAGGCTCTGGAAGGCACGACCTTCGACACGTTCCGCGCGCGCCCGACGTCCGTGCTGGGCGACATCATCAACTCGAATCCGCAGTTCGTCGGCAAGCCTGACGGCGGCTACGCCGATCCGGATTATCCGGGTTTCATTTCTACATGGTCAGCGCGTACGCCGATGGTCTATGTCGGTAGCAACGATGGCATGCTCCATGGGTTTTCTGCGACGGATGGCACCGAAAAACTGGCATTTATTCCATCCCGCCTGATGTCGGTGCTGTCGCGCTTGCCGAATCAGGGACTGGCCCATTCCTACCTGGTAGATGGCACGCCTATCGTGCGGGATGCCAAGGTCAACGGTGCCTGGAAAACCTTCCTGGTCGGCGGTCTGGCCAGCGGCGGACCGAGCGTGTTCGCGCTGGACGTCACCGATCCCGACAGCTTCAGCGAAGCCGCGACCAAGGCCGCCGCCATCGTCCAGTGGGAATTTACTGACGCCGTCGATGCGGATCTGGGCTACACGTTCGGCCAGCCATCGATCGTCAAGATGGCTAATGGTCGCTGGGCTGCCGTGTTTGGCAACGGCTACAACAACACCTCGAGTGGTGATGCGTTCCTGTACATCGTCTTCCTCGATCGTCCTGCCGGTAAAAAAACCTGGACGGTCGGTGACGATTACCTGAAGCTGGCAACGGCCAGCCCGATCGGCTCGCCGACCACGCCGAACGGCTTGTCGGAGCCATTGCCGGTCGATGTCGATGGCAATGGCATGGTCGATGCCGTCTATGCCGGCGACCTGCGCGGCAACATGTGGAAGTTTGCACTCAGCAACGCCGATTCCTCGACCTGGGGAGCCGCCCAGTTGCTCTATACGGCCAAATCGGCCACTGGCGTGGCGCAACCAATCACCTCAGCACCTGATGCGATACGCAATCCTGCCGGTGGTTACATGGTCACTTTCGGTACCGGTCGCTATTTGCAGGTCGCGGATACCAGCGACACATCGCCACAGACGTTTTACGGTATCTGGGATCCGGAAGGCGTCACCGGAGCCACGAAGGCGACGGATCGCTCGATGCTGGTCAAGCAAACCATGCTTGCCGAAGTCACGGCCAGCCCCACTGACTTCACCTCGTACCGGTTGACCTCGAACAACCTGGTCAATTACCCGGCGAAAAAAGGCTGGTACCTCGATTTGCAGACACCGTCATCGCTGTTGCCGCAGGGGGAGCGGGTCATTTTCAATCCGGTAATCCGGGGTGGTCGGGTGATCTTCACCACCCTGATTCCGTCGTCGACGCCCTGTGTCTTCGGCGGTGATGGCTGGTTGATGGAGCTCGATGCGGTCAGTGGCAGCCGTCTGGCGGTCACTCCTTTTGACGTGAACAAGGACAACCAGTTTTCTGCGGCCGATTACCTCAAGGCCAGCGCCGCAAGTGAACCCATTCCGGTCAGCGGCAGGCGTTCGACGATCGGGATTCCGTCGGCACCGACGATCTTGCGGGCCGAGCCGAAGCGTGAATTCAAAGTCATGTCGGGGTCGAAAGGCACCGTCGAGAGCGTGCTCGAAAACGCTGCCGGTTCCAGTGGCCGCTTGTCGTGGCGCGAAATCATGCGCTAACCGGATGGCTCCCGACAACACAGCAGGAGGCGTGATGACAACATCAACCCGCAATGGCTTCACACTGATCGAACTGATGATTACCGTGGCGGTGATCGCGATTCTGGCAGCGGTGGCTTATCCGTCGTATGTCGAACAGGTCAACAAGTCGCGCCGGGCTGAAGGCAAGTCGGCGATCTTGCAGACGGCTTCGTTGCAGGAGCGTTTTTTTACGCTCAACAATACGTACTCGACTACGGCGAAGGCAACGAGCACCAACTACGGTATCCAGGTGACCAATCCGACTCCCGACAGCTACTTGATTACGGCAACGCCAAATTTAACCGACGCGAAGTGCGGCACGCTGACGTACGACCAGCTCGGCACACAAACCGTGAGCGGGTCTGCGGACAGGGCGTATTGCTGGTGACGTCTCGCGATGCCGGCGTCTGTTCGGAGCGATTTTCAGTGACGCGTCTTCTGGCAGGGCTGTTGATCATCCTGCTGCACGGCGGCTTCTGGCAATTGCTTGAGACCCGCATGCCACCGCGTCATCCTGTCTCTGATGCGGTGCTCATGGTTCAGTTGCTGGAGGCACCGGCAGCGCCAGCGCCAGCGCCAGCGCCGTTGCCTGCATTGGCGCAGGCTGCATCGGCGGCAGTCCCGATATCGGCTTCTCCGCTGTCACAGCCCATCGCCCAGCCGGTGGTGGATATCCGCGAAGTGTTACCCGACGATTTGCTGCAGCAGGACATTGGCAGCAATAGCTATCCGGGCGCGCTGCAAGTTGACCAGCGTGCCCGCGCACTGGCCGACTTGCAGCCTGTTTATCCGCCGTCAGCGTTCGAGCTGCGTGAACACGGCCGGGTGCTGGTAGAAATTCTGATCAGCGAGCAGGGCGGCATCGACGTGCTGCGCATCCTGGCGGCGACAAACGGATTTGCGGAGTCGGCATTGGCGGCATTTGACGGCATGCGCTTTGATCCGGCCATACGCGGGGGGCGCGCTGTCGCCTCGCGCCTGCTGGTCGAACTGGCCTACCGGCTTGACGAGCGCGTCGTCGTCGTGACGGGACGCTGAGCCGGGGAGGTCGTCAGTCGCTGATCGCCACCAGCGCGCGGTTGCGACCGGCCATCTTGGCTGCATACAGCGCCGTATCAGCGCGCATGAGCAGTTCGTTGCGGGTCACCCCATGATGCGGATATTCGGCCACGCCGGCTGAAAACGTGCAGCCTGTCAGCGTATGGGTGCCGTTGCTGATCACCAGGCTGCGGTACTCGGCGGCAATCGTCGCGATCTTGTTGACCGCGGTCTCGCCATCCGCATCGCGCAGCAGCATGCAGAATTCTTCGCCGCCATAACGACACAGCATGTCGCTGCCGCGCAGGTTGGCCTCGACCAGCCGGGCAAAACGAATCAGCACTTCGTCGCCGAACGGATGGCCATAGGTGTCATTGACGCGCTTGAACAGGTCGAGATCGACGATGACGACGGCGATCGGAAAGCGACCGCTCGATTCGTGCAGCACGGCATTGAGACAAGTTTCAAAATGCCGCCGGTTGTACAGGCCCGTCAGATGGTCGCGGATCGCCTGTTCCTGCAAAGAGCTTTGCAGCGAATTGACGTGGTGAATCTGATGCGTCAGTTCCTTGTTGAGGTCTTCCAGTTTCTGGTTATCAGCTTCGCGCGCCGCCTGTTTGGCCAGCGCACTGTCGCGCTCTTCCTTGAGGTCTTTCATCTCGGTTTCGAGATGGCGCATCAGCAGGCGCGAGTCGCGCGCGGACTTGCTGCTGGCCTCGGCATGGGACTGGTATTGCTCTAGGTAAGCATAGGCGTTTTGCCATTTGCCGAGCTTGGCATGGATGCCGGCCAGCCCCTTGTAAATCTGCTGCTGGTAAAACGGATTGCGCGTGGTATCGAGCAGGCTGCGTGCGTTTTCCAGCGCTGTCAGTGCCGCCCGGGTGCGACCTGCCGCCATGTCGAGCATGCCACGCACCAGCCAGGCATGCATCTGCTCTTCATGGTCGTCGTTGATCAGCGCAAATTGCTGGGCCTGGTTCAGCAAGGTCTCGGCATCATCGAGTTTGAGCAGCAGGATAGAGGCGTGCGCACCCAGGCTATGGATAAACGCCTTGTCGGCCGTATCAATCTCGGCGATGCCGAAAAATGGCGTGATCTCCTGCAAGGCTTCTTGTGCCTTGCCGGTAGCCAGCAGGCACATGGCCAGATTGCCCGAGACCAGCGGTTGCTGCGAATACAGTCCTTCGTTGCGGATGATGTCAAGCGCTTCGCCCAGCAGCGGAATGGCATCCTCGTCATTGCTCAGATCATGCTGGCAGGATGCCAGATTCGACAGCATGTTGACGCGGTGCGAAGCGGTGCCGAAGCGCTCGGCAATATCGAGCGCCAGCAAAAAATTGCGCGGACCGGCGCTGATGTCGCCACGACTGATCGCGTCGATACCGAGCCGGTTGTAGAGCGAAAATTTATTGAGCGAATCGGGAATCTGGCTGGCCAGCCTGCGCGCGTTCTCCAGATACCGGGCGGAGCGTATGAAGTCGCCGCGCCGCGTCGCGATGGCACCCAGGCAGACCGACGCAGTCATGCCACCTTCGGCATCATTGAGGCTCTGGAACAGGGCGGGCAGGGGCTTGCACATTGCCTCGGACTGTTCGAATTCGCCGGCATGGAATAACACGGACAGCAAATTCAGTCGGGCATGGGCACTGCCGCGCTGATAGCCGATGCGTTCGGAATGGGCCAGCGAGATGCCGGCCAGCCGGTTGGTTTCGTTGCGATTCGAGGCCAGGCACGATAGCGCCTGACGGTTGAGTCGATCAATCTCGGGTTTGTCCAGTTGTTCGTTGTCAGACACCGGCACCACTCCTGATAGCAACTGCACTGTGATTTATCTTTGGACTGACCGTCGTCGCGGTGATGCCCTGCGTCGGCTTGTTCCAGAAAATTGTGCGCTTATAGTAACGAAGATTGATATTGATGCCGAGTAATTTTAGAAATGCGTTACCAGAACGATGATTTCCCGGCGTGCCAATGAGGCGATTGTTACGGCGACACGGGTATGCTGGGCAACCCTTACCCGACGAAAGATGACGATGAATTTTTCCAGTTGCGACCTGTGCGACGCCCATGAAGACTTGCTCCGGCTCGGCTCATTGCAAGTACTGCCTCCTATTTTTCAACGCTACGGACAGGCACCGGCATTCAGCGGACCGGCCTTCACATTGAAGGTCTTCGAAGACAATGCCCTGGTGCGCTCCACGCTCGAACAACCCGGCCTGGGCCAGGTTCTGGTCATCGACGGTGGTGGCAGCTTGCGCTGCGGCATGGTCGGTGGCAATCTCGCGGCGCTGGCGGACACCAACGGCTGGCACGGCATCATTGTCTTTGGCTGCGTGCGCGACGTCGATGAACTCAATGCCTGTACCGTCGGTATCCGCGCACTTGGCCTGCATCCGCAACGCAGTGCGCGCAGGGGACTGGGCGACACCGGCCTCAATGTTGCCATCGCAGGAGTGATGGTGCGGCCCGGCGACTGGATTTATGCCGATGCCGATTGCCGTGCTGGTCAGTCAGGGACCATTGACCTGAGCGTGCGGGCAGTCCGCTGAAAAACCATCCGGGAATCCGGTGACGGACTGCTAAAATCGGGGCTCCCTCTTCTCTCGCTCACAGACTATGTCCGGCAATACCTTCGGCACTTTATTTACCGTCACTACGTTTGGCGAATCCCACGGTCCGGCCATCGGCTGCGTTATTGACGGCTGTCCTCCCGGCATGTTGTTGTCGGAAGCCGATATCCAGCCCGAACTCGACCGGCGCAAGCCGGGCACCTCGCGTCACGTGACGCAACGGCAGGAGTCCGACACCGTCGAAATCCTGTCGGGCGTCTTCGAAGGCCGCACCACCGGCACGCCGATCGCCCTGTTGATCCGCAACGAAGACCAGCGCAGCAAGGATTACGGCAACATCACCGAGACCTTTCGTCCCGGTCACGCCGACTACACCTATTTCCAGAAATACGGCATCCGCGATCCGCGTGGCGGTGGCCGCTCGTCGGCACGCCTGACCGCGCCCGTGGTGGGCGCGGCGGCGATCGCCAGGAAGTGGCTATTCGAGCAATACGGCACGACGTTTCGCGGTTGCATGAGCCAGCTTGGCGATATCGTGATTCCGTTCGAATCCTGGGAACACGTCGACCAGAACCCGTTTTTTGCCGCCAACACCAGCGTGCTGCCGCAGCTCGAGGCTTATATGGATGCCTTGCGCAAGGATGGCGATTCATGTGGTGCCCGCATTGATGTCGTCGCAGACAATGTCCCGGTCGGGTTGGGCGAGCCGATTTACGACAAGCTGGATGCCGAGATTGCGTATGCCTTGATGGGCATCAATGCCGTCAAGGGTGTGGAGATCGGTGCCGGTTTCAAATCGGTCATCCAGAAAGGTACCGAGCATGGCGACGAGCTGACACCGCAAGGGTTTCGCAGCAACAATGCGGGTGGTGTGCTGGGCGGGATTTCGACTGGCCAGGCGATCACGGCATCGATCGCGATCAAGCCGACCTCGTCTATCCGCAGCCCGCGCGATTCGATCGACAAGAACGGACAGCCGATCAAAGTTGAAACTTTTGGTCGCCATGATCCCTGCGTTGGCATCCGCGCCACGCCGATTGCCGAGGCAATGCTCGCGCTGGTGCTAATGGACCACGCTTTGCGTCATCGTGCACAGTGCGCTGACGTGCAGGTGACGCTGGCGGCGATTCCGGCATCCTCCGCGCCGGACTGATGCCGGTGCGGCGGGGCTTAGCAGCCGGCTGCGGGACGGTTTTGCGCGAATTTCGCTATGCAACTATGGCATAATCGGGGTCCGATTTTCTTCGCTGAAGCCGCACCGGAAAACGGTGCGGAGCGCTCCATGGCCCAAACACTCTACGACAAACTCTGGGATTCGCATGTGGTCGATACGGCCAGTGATGGCACGACTATCCTTTATATCGACCGCCATCTGGTCCATGAAGTCACCAGTCCGCAAGCCTTTGATGGCCTGAAACTGGCCGGTCGCCAGCCCTGGCGACTCTCCGCCAACCTGGCCGTGGCCGACCACAACGTACCGACCACTGACCGCGCCCAGGGTATCGCCGATCCGACCTCGCGCCTGCAGGTCGAGACCCTCGATGCCAACGCCAAGACCTACGGTTTAACCTATTTCAACATGGCCGACAAGCGCCAGGGTATCGTCCACGTAATCGGCCCCGAGCAAGGCGCGACCTTGCCCGGCATGACCGTCGTATGCGGCGATTCGCACACCTCGACCCATGGCGCTTTCGGTTGTCTGGCGCACGGCATCGGTACCTCCGAGGTCGAACATGTGCTGGCTACCCAGACCTTGCTGACCAAAAAATCGCGCTCGATGCTGGTCCAGATTGATGGCGCGCTGCCGCGTGGCGTGACCGCAAAAGACATCGTGCTGGCCGTGATCGGCCAGATCGGTACGGCCGGCGGCAATGGTTATGCGATCGAATTTGCCGGCAGCACGATCCGCTCGCTGTCAATGGAAGGTCGCATGACGGTCTGCAACATGGCCATTGAAGCCGGTGCCCGCGCCGGCATGATCGCCGTCGATGACACGACGATCGACTATGTCAAGGGTCGACCGTTTTCACCGGTCGGGCCGCACTGGGAACGCGCCGTCAGCTGGTGGCGCACGCTGCATAGCGATGCCGGTGCGCGTTTCGACCTGGTGGTCCGGCTCGACGCCAGCCAGGTCCGGCCACAAGTGACCTGGGGTACTTCGCCGGAGATGGTCGTGGCGATCGATGACCGGGTGCCGGATCCGGACAAGGAAAAAGACCCGACCAAACGCGACTCGATGGAAAAAGCGCTGGCCTACATGGCCTTGAAGCCCAATACCGCGATCGCCGACATCCGCATCGACAAGGTATTCATCGGCTCCTGCACCAACTCGCGGATCGAGGATTTGCGGGCTGCCGCAGCGGTCGTGCGCGGCAAGTTTCGCGCCTCCAATGTCCGGCTGGCGATGGTGGTGCCGGGCTCCGGTCTGGTCAAGGAGCAAGCCGAGCGCGAAGGCCTCGACAAGATTTTCCGCGATGCCGGTTTCGAATGGCGTGAGCCGGGATGCTCGATGTGTCTGGCCATGAATGCCGACCGGCTCGAACCGGGCGAGCGCTGTGCGTCGACGTCGAATCGTAATTTTGAAGGCCGGCAAGGTGCGGGTGGACGTACCCATCTTGTCAGTCCTGCGATGGCTGCAGCGGCAGGTATCGCAGGACATTTTGTTGACGTTCGCACCTTATAGTTTGCAGTTAAAAAAGACGGGGAGCAGGGAATGCATAAAACGAGCAAAACCATCGCACTGATGCTGGTGCTAGCCAGCTTCATGCTGTCTGGTTGCAATACCATCAACGGGCTGGGCAAGGATGTCGAACGCGTTGGTGAAAAAGTACAAGGCGCGTCTGCCCGTTAAGACACGCTGTTTTTAGTGGTCGGCATGGCACCGGATGGTGTCATGCCGATTGCCTCAACCCAGTTGCACGCCTGAACGTCATTGATTGCTGACTTCACATGAACAAATTTAACTTGCATGACGGCCTGGTTGCTCCGCTGGACCGCGCCAATGTCGACACCGACGCCATCATTCCTAAACAATTCCTGAAATCGATTCAGCGTACCGGTTTCGGTCCGAACCTGTTCGACGAATGGCGCTATCTTGACCACGGCGAGCCAGGTCGCGACAATTCGCGCCGCCCGCTGAATCCGGATTTCGTGCTGAATCAGCCGCGTTACACCGGTGCCTCTATCCTGCTGACCCGCAAGAACTTCGGGTGCGGTTCCTCACGCGAACACGCGCCGTGGGCACTCGACCAATACGGCTTTCGCGCCATCATTGCCCCGAGTTACGCCGACATCTTTTTCAATAACTGCTTCAAGAACGGCTTGCTGCCAATCGTGCTGACCGAAGCGCAGATCGATCATCTGTTTGACGAAGTGCGTGCTTTTCCCGGGTTTCGTCTGGTCATTGATCTGGAGCGCCAGCTCGTCAGTACGACGAACGGCAGCGAGAGCTTTCCTTTCGAGGTCGACACGTTTCGCAAGTATTGCCTGCAAAACGGGCTGGATGATATCGGCCTGACTCTGCAGCAAGCCGACAAGATACGCGCGTTCGAAGAGCGTCATCTGGCTGGCAAGCCATGGCTCACCAACGCGATCTGACGCATTATTTTTGCAACCGGAGGCACTCCGGTTGCCTATTTTTACCAGGCACACTATGAAAATTGCAATCCTGCCGGGCGATGGTATCGGCCCGGAAATCGTCGCAGAAGCCGTGCGCGTCCTCAATGTGCTGGGTGAACAGTTCGAGATGGAAACGGCACCGGTCGGCGGTGCTGGCTATGAAGCGCACGGTCATCCCTTGCCGGATGCAACGCTGCAGTTGGCCAAGGATGCCGATGCGATTCTGTTCGGCGCGGTCGGCGACTGGAAATACGACAAGCTGGAACGCGCACTGCGTCCCGAGCAGGCCATCCTCGGTCTGCGCAAAACGCTGGGTCTGTTCGCCAATTTCCGTCCGGCGATCCTCTATCCGGAACTGGCCGGGGCTTCGACGCTGAAGCCGGAAGTGGTGTCCGGCCTTGATATCCTGATCATTCGTGAGCTCACCGGTGACATCTATTTTGGCCATCCGCGCGGTGTCCGGACGGCGCCCGATGGCGCGTTCAAGGGCGAGCGCGAAGGCTTTGACACGATGCGCTATGCCGAAACCGAGATCCGCCGGATCGCCCATGTGGCGTTTCAGGCCGCGCTCAAGCGTGACAAGCGCCTGACCAGTGTCGACAAGGCCAACGTGCTCGAAACCGGCCAGTTCTGGCGCGATATCGTCACCGATGTGCATCGTGAGTATCCTGCCGTCGCACTCGACCACATGTATGTCGATAACGCAGCGATGCAACTGGTACGTGCCCCGAAAAAATTCGACGTGCTGGTTACCGGCAACATGTTTGGCGACATCCTGTCCGATGCAGCGGCAATGCTGACCGGATCGATCGGCATGCTGCCGTCGGCGTCCCTGGATGCCAATAACAAAGGCTTGTACGAGCCATCCCACGGTTCGGCACCGGATATCGCCGGCAAGGGTATTGCCAATCCGCTGGCGACTATTCTGTCGGCGGCAATGATGCTGCGCTTTTCGTTGAATATGCCGGAGCAGGCCGACCGGATCGACGCGGCAGTGAAATCAGTGCTCGCGCAAGGGTTGCGTACTGCCGACATTCATGAGGCAGGCACTACGCTGGTGGGTACGCAGGCGATGGGCGATGCAGTGGTCAAAGCACTTAATTGATATCGGTCAAATACGGCGGTCATGTTCCGCCTTACGTTTAGGAAATGATAATGAAACTTGTAGGCTTGGTAGGTTGGCGCGGAATGGTTGGATCGGTACTTTTGCAACGGATGCAGGAGGAAGACGATTTCGCGCATATCGAACCGGTATTCTTCTCGACCTCGAATGCAGGCGGCAAAGCGCCGGCATTGGCACGCAATGAAACAACGCTGAAAGACGCCAGTGACATCGATGCGCTGAAAAAATGCGACATCATCCTGACTTGCCAGGGTGGCGATTACACCAGCGAGATTTTCCCGAAGTTGCGTGCTGCCGGCTGGAACGGTTACTGGATTGATGCGGCATCGACACTGCGCATGGAAGACGACGCGATCATCGTACTTGATCCGGTCAACCTGGATGTGATCAAGACCGGACTGCAACGTGGCATCAAAAATTATGTCGGCGGCAATTGCACGGTGTCCTGCATGTTGATGGGCCTTGGCGGCTTGTTCCGGCATGACCTGATTGACTGGGTGAGTTCGATGACGTATCAGGCGGCATCCGGCGGCGGCGCGCAGCACATGCGTGAACTGCTCACGCAGTTCGGCACAATCAATGCCGAAGTCAGGGCGTTGCTCGACAACCCGGCAGCGGCGATTCTTGAGATTGACCGCAAGGTACTGGCGCGGCAGCATGCGATGACTGCCGACGAGACTAAGCAATTTGGAGTTCCGCTGGCAGGCAACCTGATTCCCTGGATCGACAAGGATCTCGGTAACGGCATGTCTAAGGAATAGTGGAAGTCAGCCGCCGAGACCAACAAGATCCTCGGTCGCGGTATCGCTTTCGGTGCTGCTGCTCAACCGGCGATTCCGATGGACGGCCTGTGTGTTCGGGTTGGTGCGATGCGTTGCCATTCACAGGCGCTGACCATCAAGCTCAAAAAGAACGTACCACTCGATGAGATCAGCGATCTGATCGCCAGTAACAATCAGTGGGTCAAAGTAGTCCCGAATACGCGCGAAGCATCGATGGCCGATCTCACGCCGGCAGCGGTCACGGGTAGCCTGACGATTCCGGTCGGACGGCTGCGCAAAATGGAGATGGGTCCGGAATATCTGTCTGCATTTACCGTCGGCGATCAATTGTTGTGGGGTGCGGCTGAACCTCTGCGCCGGATGTTGCGGATCGTTCTGGAGCACTGACAAGGATTTTTTCTGGCCGGGTGTTGTTTGGCTGCCCGAACGATGCAGGGTAGCGGATGTTTGCTTTTGCAGATGACATGGTTGCGCTTGCGTGGCCATAGTCATGATGCTATGTTAAAAGTTGCTCAAGAAAAATGATAACAAACAACAGTTGGTGTACAGCATCGACTGCGCCAAGGGAATGCCAACCTATGTTAGCCAAAATGCCTTCACCTACCTCCCGCAATCGCGACGCCTCTGCGTCCTCCTCTCAACTGGGCGCATATGCCCTCAAGACACTTTGCTCGGCAGTCCTGGCAACAACGCTGATATCGAGTGCCGGCGCGGCCGGGCTGGGGCGCCTGACGGTGCTGTCAGCGTTAGGTCAGCCGCTCAGTGCCGAGATCGAACTGACTTCGGTGAACAAGGAAGAGGCCGGTACGCTGGTCGCAAAACTGGCGAGTGCCGAGGCATTCCGGCAAGCCAGCATTGAGCTCAATCCCGCCGTTCTGGCGATGCGGTTCGCCATCGAGCAAAGTGGCGGACGACAGTTTATCCGTGTGACTTCGGCCCAGCCGATCAACGAGCCTTACGTTGATTTGTTGCTCGAGCTGGAAGGTGCCAACGGACGTCTGGTACGCGAATACACCTTCCTGCTCGACCCGGCTAACCTGCGCAGTGCTCAAGTGAACGCAGCAAGTTCGGTTCAGGGTCGCGTACCTCCCGCATCAGCAGCGCCGACTCCGCCAGCGCCGGCGACGGGCTCCACGACTGCGGCTGGTGCGAGCCCTTCACCAGCGCCAGTCAGAACCCGGTCGGCCACCGCTACAGCAGCGCCCAAAACGACATACCAGATCAAGCGCGGCGACTCGCTCACGCAGATCGCACTTCAGACCCGTCTCGCAGGCGTGTCACTCGACCAGATGCTCGTTGCGTTGTATCGCGCCAATCCGGCAGCGTTTGCCGGTGAGAACATGAACCGGATGCGAACAGGCGAGATCCTGACCATCCCGTCGACCGATGCGTCACGCGGGGTCGATGAGCAGGATGCCCGGGGTGTTGTGGTTGCGCAGGCGCAAGATTTCAACAGTTACCGTAACAAGCTGGCAGGTCAGGTGGCGACATCGACACCGCAAAGGGAGTCCGAAGCAAAGCAAAGCGCCGCAGGCAAGATCACCTCCAAGGTCGAAGAAGCCAATAATGCGGCTGCTGAATCCAGGGACAAACTGAAACTGTCGAAAGCCGGTGCGGCCGGTGCCGTGTTGCCGAAAAATGCCAGTGTCGGCAGCGCCGAAGACAGCATCGCCAAGGACAAGGCGCTAGCTGAAGCCAATAGCCGGGTACGTGACCTTGAAAAAAATGTCGCGGATCTGCAAAAGTTGCTTGAGTTAAAAAACAAGGACTTGGCCGAGCAACAAAAAAGAGCGGATCTCTCTGCGAAGCCCGTGGCAGCTCCGGTGGAGGCGGCGCCCGCAGCCGTTACACCTGTCGCCGTGCCACCACCTCCGGTCGTGGAAGAGAAAAAAATTGAGCCACCGATCAGCGTGACGCCGCCCATCGTTGCGGCTCCAGTGGAAGATGCTGTCGCGAAGTCGACGACACCCGTCCCGGTTCCCGCGCCTGCCGTCGCGGAGGCCAGCCTGATCGACCGCCTTGTCAGTAACACCTACCTGTTGCCAGGACTGGGCTTGTTGCTGGTCGCGCTGGGGGGATTCGGCATACTCAGTTCGCGCAGGAAGAAAAAGAACCAGCAATTTGAAAACAGCCTGCTGACGGATTCGAACCTGAAAACAAACTCGATGTTCGGCTCGACCGGCGGTGCCAGCGTCGATACGAACAACAGTGTTTTCAATTCCAACTTTGCGCCGACCTTCAGTCAACTCGATGCGAACGAGGTGGATCCGGTCGCGGAAGCCGATGTATATATCGCTTACGGACGCGATGCCCAGGCCGAAGAAATTCTGAAGGAAGCCTTGCGCAACCAGCCCGAGCGCGATGCGGTACGACTCAAGTTGCTGGAGATTTATTCGAACCGCAAGGACGTGGCAGCCTTCGAGTTGATGGCCAGCGAGTTGTACGGACGCACCAAGGGGGAGGGTGACGACTGGGCCCAGGCTGCTTCGCTGGGTATTGCGCTCGATCCGAATAATCCGATGTATGCCGGGGGCAAGGCTCCCGAGGTATCTTCGACACTCCTGGCTGCCGATCTTGGTGCGCCGACACGGCCAATGGAAGACTTGGACCTCGAGGCCTTGCTGGCAGCGACACAGACCAACATGACGGAGCCGTTCAATAACGCGGCACCGGTGCCTGCTGCGGTGAATCCGGAGCCTGTTGCACAAGCAACCGAGCCACCACCTGTTGTCGATGACGGACTCGATTTTGACCTCGCGGGCTTCGACATCTCGCCTCTTGCACCCGAAGAAGCGCCTGCTAATCCGGTCAATGCAACAATCGACGAACCCGCCGCCAAAGTGGCGGATAAGCAGGCAGACAAGCAGTCGGACAAATACGACGAGCTGTCGATGGATTTTGATGTGCCGGAGTTGGCTTCCAACGAACGCATGTCGATCGATTCCGCGAAAAGCGACGTGATTGATTTCTCCAACGCAGGTTTCGATATTCCGGCAACCCCTGATCCGGCATTGAGCGAGGCGGTATCCCCTGCGTCGGATGTGCATGACGATGCGCCGTTCGAGGAAGATCGCCGTTCGGCAGTCGACGCCGCCGATCCGCTGGATTTCGATTTGTCGGGCATCAGTCTGGATCTCGATCCGGACAAGTCAACGGGCACTGCGAGCGACTCCGGCACGTTGCCGGACAATGGCGCTCCGGCTTCGGCCTCGGCGTCCGAAGATAATCTGTTGAACGAGCCCGAGATGGCAACCAAGCTCGACCTGGCAATTGCCTACGAAGAAATTGGCGACAAGGAAGGTGCGCGCGAGTTGCTGGACGAAGTCATCAGCGGCGGTTCCAACGAGCAGGTTCGTCAGGCGACCGCGATGCGCGCAAAGCTCGGCTGACGCACCGCGATATGCTGACGGGCGCAACGCATCGCGTTTGCGCCCGTTTATTTTTTTAACTGACAGGTTTTGCCGCCAAGGTGGTGTGCGGGCATGAAGCGGACATGAATTTGAAACGACTGGTTCTCGGTGTGCAGTACGACGGCACACCATGGCATGGCTGGCAAACCCAGTTGAGTGGTAATACTGTGCAAGACCGACTGCAACAGGCATTGTTCAAGTTCACGCAATCCGACATCACTACCCATTGCGCCGGACGTACCGATACCGGTGTCCATGCGATCGAGCAAGTGGTGCATTTCGACACGCCGCTGGATAGGCCGATATCGTCTTGGGTAAGAGGCCTCAATACGCATTTGCCGCCATCGATTGCGGTGCGCTGGGCGACCGTCGCCAGGCTGGATCCGCAACACGAATTCCATGCCCGTTTCAGTGCACGATCGCGCACCTATCACTACCTGCTGTACAACAATCCGGTCAGGTCGCCGCTGTGGAATGACAAGGCCGGCTGGGTATTCCGGCCGCTTGACCTCGACCGGATGCGTGAGGCTGCGCAGTCACTGATCGGCACGCACGACTTCACGGCCTTCCGTTCAGCAGATTGCCAGGCTAAGTCACCCGTAAAAATGATGCATGAAATTGCCATCACACGGCGCGATGACCTGATCGTCATCAAGCTTCATGCGAATGCATTTCTGCATCACATGGTGCGCAATCTGGTGGGGTCGCTGATCTATGTCGGCACGGGACGCCAGCCGGTGGATTGGCTGTCGGAATTGATCCTGCAAAAAGACCGTCACCTTGCGGCACCCACATTCAGTCCCGACGGCTTGTACCTGGCCAAAATCGATTACGATCCGAAGTGGGAATTGCCACAGGCACCCGCTCAGGCATTTGCGCACTATTGACCCGACCGGTTTGTCGGTGCTGCGCCGGCTACTCTGCCGCGGGTCACTTTGAAAAGAAACCGCTCCCAATGAATCACCGTACCCGAATCAAAATTTGCGGCTTGACCCGCGACGACGACGTCACTGCCGCGATTGCCGCCGGCACCGATGCGATTGGCCTCGTGTTTTACCCGCCCAGTCCCCGTCACGTCACGGCGGCGCAGGCAGCGATGCTGTTGCGCCATGTTCCTCCGTTCATCACCACGGTGGGCCTGTTCGTCAATGCGACTGTGGCCGAGGTCCAGGAAGTACTGCGTGTGGTGCCGCTGTCGCTGCTGCAATTTCACGGTGACGAGACCCCCGGGCAGTGCGCCGAGATCGCCGCCGCCGTCAATCGCCCTTACCTCCGGGCACTCCGGGTCGGCGCGCAAACAATTGCCGAAGATTTGCTAGAATGCGAGCAGTCCTATCGAGCCACCGGTGCGCTGTATTCCGGCTTGTTGCTCGATACCCTGGCAGATGCTTATGGTGGTACTGGAAAGGTTTTCGATTGG
>AEPR01000003.1 GCA_000195205.2 Oxalobacteraceae bacterium IMCC9480
CCCTTCGAAAGAAGGGCCTTTTTGCGTTGGAGAGTTAGAAACCTCTTGTTTAATTGACCAGCAGAGCATTAGGACAAGTAGATACGCAGCACGAGTCGATTGCCAATATGGTTTAGACTACCGCTAGAAAAAATCACGGAGAAGTTTAAATGAGCATTACGGCAGAAAATGTAAAAGAAGCACTTTCAAAGGTTATTGATCCAAATACAAACAAAGATTTGGTGGCAAGCAGATGCGTCAAGAATATCAAGTTAGACGGCAACGACGTTGCTTTCGATGTCGAACTTGGCTACCCGGCGAAAAGTCAGATTGACGGCATTCGTCGAGCGGCTATTTCAGCTGTCCGTCAATTACCTGGTATTGGTAATGTCAGTGTGAATGTGTACTCGAAAATTATCGCGCACACTGCTCAGCGTGGCGTCAAACTAATGGCGAACGTGAAAAATATTATCGCTGTTGCATCGGGTAAAGGCGGCGTCGGTAAATCGACCACAGCTGTCAACCTTGCATTGGCCTTGGCCGCAGAAGGCGCGCAGGTTGGTATTCTTGATGCAGATATCTATGGCCCGTCACAACCAATGATGATGGGGATTTCGGGGCGTCCTGAAACCATCGACGGAAAAACAATGGAGCCGATGGAGAACCATGGCCTGCAAGTTTCAAGCATCGGTTTTATGATCGATCCTGACGAACCGATGGTGTGGCGTGGCCCGATAGTGACGCAAGCATTGCAGCAATTGCTCGATCAAACCAACTGGCGTGACCTTGATTATCTGATCGTTGATATGCCGCCAGGCACAGGCGATATTCAGTTGACGTTGTCACAAAAAGTGCCAGTAACTGGCGCTGTGATTGTGACTACACCTCAGGATATTGCATTGTTAGATGCGCGCAAAGGTCTGAAAATGTTCGAAAAGGTCGATATACCTATTCTTGGTATCGTCGAGAACATGAGTACACATATTTGTTCGAACTGCGGGCATGCTGAAGCGATTTTTGGTCAAGGCGGCGGCGAAAAAATGTGTCACGAGTATGGTGTCGACTTTTTGGGTGCATTGCCACTGACGATGTCGATTCGCGAACATGCCGACTCAGGCATGCCGACTGTTATTGCTGATCCAGATGGTCCGGTTGCAGAAATTTACCGGCAGATCGCACGCAAGATCGCGATTAAAGTGGCTGAAAAAGCGAAAGACATGTCGAGCAAATTCCCAAGTATCGTCATTAAGAATGACTAATGGAAACTGACGCACTTAGTATTGGCGTTGTCATGCAGCGTAGGCGTATTGAGAGCCGATGGCAGTCGCATCAGTGGCAGCCATTAGAAATTCTCAGCAGTGTTCCCGATGAGCGGCGTAACTTGATAGACAGCGATGAAGATCAGCGCTGGCTATTCGGTGGTTTCGAGGTGCGTTTGTTTAGCGACGAGGCCGAAGGCTATTTTCTCAACGTCAGTGCACCAGCACCTTGCTGGTTCATTATGTGGCGCATGGAGGAGATCGATGACGTCGAAATCGCCGTACCCAAGGTCGTTACATTGTCGTATCACGAGGGTGCCAGGTTAATGGATGGAGGGGAAAAGGTAGACACCATACCTGCCTCGCCTGAAATCGTTGAGCGAATGACGGCGTTCGTCAAGACGTACTATGTTCCTGAGCAGAAACGCAAACGGCGAAAACCCTCTTTCGAGGGCGGTGCAGCCGTAGCACAAATGGCGTTGGATGAAGGAAAATCGCGTGGCCGCTAACGACTTTTTTTCGCGCTGGGCAAGAAAAACAGAGCCAGCTAATCTTGAGGTGACTCAAGGCAATTTGTCACCAGAACCTCTACCTTTGCCGACATCAGATGACGTTGCATCCCTCAGCGTATCTTCTGATTTCACGCCATTTTTTGCGCAAGGCGTGGATGATGTGGTGAAGCGCTTGGCATTAAAAAAGCTATTTTCCGATCCACGTTTTAATATCATGGACGGCCTCGATACCTACATTGAGGACTACAACACTTTTGTGCCGATGACTGCCGGCATGGTATCGGAGCTAAACCACGCTAAGTTACTGATGGATCCGCTCGCGCATCTTGAGCAACCGTTCATGCAAATGCTCGAGACACCCTTGCCTGAGCCAATCCAGGAAAATGTCGATGCAGTTGATGTCAGCGATAACGTGGCTGTCGAACCACAGGTAG
>AEPR01000002.1 GCA_000195205.2 Oxalobacteraceae bacterium IMCC9480
TTCGCGTGGGCACGAAGACCCCGTGCCCACCCTACGGGCCCGTTTTTCGAGGGAACAACCCGCCTCAGAAGCCCAGGCGAATCCGGGTCGCTTCCAGCAACGCCGTGTTGTACGGGTGCAGGTTTTCGATAAACAGCATTTCAGCTTCGACCGGTTCGGTGAGGCACATTTCGAGCATCACCGGACCGTCGTCTTCGACGCCCAGGAAATCCTTGCTCCAGCGGTTCTTGCGGTGGGTGCGCAATATTTCGCAGCCCAGTTCGGCTAGCGGCACTGCGACGCCCGCTTCGATGGCAGCCAGTTGCCATTCATCCCAAAATGCGTTGCTGCTGCTGCCAGTGACTTGCTCATTCATGCGTGGGTGTGTCCTTAAAAAGGGAGGGGTGTCCGGTTGGACAGGATGCCGTTCAGGTGGGACGGCCCATCTTGAACAATTGTTCCGGCCCGACCGAAAAATAATCTGCCGGACCGCCGCCACGCAGCACATGGCCGGCGCGGCCCGTATTGTAGACGCCATCATCGAGCAGGGCATGGGCAATGTGGACCGCCACGACTTCGCCGAGGATCAGCCAGGTCGGCACCTTCACGCCATCAATGCCTTGCAGCTGGAGGATTTGCGTGCAGCGGCATTCGAACGACACCAGACTCTCGGCCACGCGCGGCGGTTTGATCAGGCGCGACGCGACCGGTGTCAGGCCAGCCAGTTCGAACTCATTGACTTCGGGGGGTACCGGTGCACAGCTGCGGTTCATCGCATCGGCCAGTTCGCGGGTCACCAGGTTCCAGCCGAATTCGCCGGTCTGCTCGATATTGCGCACCGTATCCTTGTAGCCGACGCTGGCGAAACCGACGATGGGCGGCGTGTAATTGAAGGCATTGAAAAAACTGTACGGTGCCAGGTTCAGCGCCCCTCGCCATTGCACGTTGAAATCCAGCCGATCGGACGCGGCCCGACGATCGAATTGAACGGATCATGCGGCAAGCCGTGCCCGTTGCGGGGTTCGTAGAAATGAAAGGCATCAGACATCGTGTGCTCCGGGGTGCGGCGATGGCCGGCAACAAGCCGGAACCATCGCGGGAAGGAAGGGGTGGATCAGAACTTGTAGCCGACGCGTGCCAGCACCAGGTTCACGCCATTATTCGGCTGCTTGATGCCGCCATTCGAAAAGTGCGTGACGCGCATGGACAGGTCGAGTCCGCTGACCGTGGTGTAGCCCAGGCCCAGATGCGTGCCGAATTGCAGGTGGCCCGAGAGGCGGCGACCGAAGTTATCGTAGACCTCCGAATTCAGATGCGGGCCGAGGCCGGCTTCGGCATACACGCCCTGATGGTTCAGGCCCTGCCAGCGCAGCGTTGGCGTGAAACCGATATCGCCGAAGCTCTGGGTTGCACCGGGACGATTCTCGAACTGATTGCCGCGCCAGACCGCACCGGTCAGGTCCCAGTAACCCCAGATTTCGGATTTGTCAGAACGCATCCATGACTGATCCATATTCCACTGCAAGCCGACGCGATAGAGCTGCGACTTGTTGCCGGTGCCGACTTCGGCCGAGACGGAATCAACCGCGAGTGCGGAGCTGCTGGCGGCGCAGAGAACGCAAGCGATGACCAGTGCTTTGAGGCTTGTTGTGATGTGCATGCAAATTCCCGACAAATAATGAGGTGAGATGGTTTCTTCTTGATGAAGCCCATAAGTTACAGCTAGAATATCGCCGCGTTTTAATGGGGCCCATTATCGCCAGTAACGGCCGGACAATGCAATGGCAGGTCCGTCTGCCCGGGTCCGAAAAAGAAATTAACTTTCCGGGCCGGGCGGCGCGGAAAACGTATCCTGCTACACCGTCTGCCGACGGTGCCACTTGAAAGCCTCCCGTGAACCAGCAAAACAATCCTCCCCGACACTCCCCGTGCATCGCCTTTCTTGGTATCGGCCTGATGGGCGCACCGATGGCCGCCCGCTTGCTGCAGGCCGGCTATCGCGTGACGGTATGGAATCGGTCTGCCGCAAAAACCGCTGCGCTGGTCGCCGCCGGTGCGAGGCCTTCGGCCACGCCTGCCGAGGCGGTCGGGGCAGCCGATCTGATCATCACGATGCTCGAGGCCGGACCGGTGGTCGCCGAGGTCATCGCGGCCGCCACCGCAGCAATCAAGCCGGGTGCGCTGGTCATCGACATGAGTTCGACCCGTCAGGACGAGGCGCTGGCCTTGCATACCACCTTGGCCGCGCACGGCATCGCCTGCCTTGATGCGCCGGTGTCCGGCGGCGTGCTCGGTGCGCAGGCCGGTTCGCTGGCCATCATGGTCGGGGGAGCGGTGGCTGATTTCGAGCGGGCACTCACGGTGCTGCAAGTGCTGGGCCGGCCGACGCTGGTCGGCGGACCGGGTTCCGGCCAGGTCGCCAAATTGTGCAATCAGCTGATCGTCGGCGCGACGCTGAACGTGATTGCCGAAGCGCTGTTGCTGGCGCAGGCGGCGGGTGCCGATCCGGTGGCTGTGCGGCAGGCGCTGCGCGGCGGATTCGCCGAAAGCCGGCTGCTGGAAGTGCATGGCCAGCGCATGCTGGACCGTGACTTCCGTGCGGGCGGACAAGTGCGCAGCCAGGCCAAGGACATGGACAATATTCTGGTTGCCGCTGCCAATGCCGGCATCAGCTTGCCGCTGGCCGCGCTGGTGCAGGCCGGTTATCGGGCGCTGCCGGCGACGCTGGCCGGAGCCGACCAGTCGGCCATTTTGCTCGGGCTGGAACGGGCCAATCCGGGCCTGCGGCTCGGCCAGCGCGACGATCAGCTGAGCTGAATTTTGCTAGCTCAGTGCCAGTGCTGCAAAACTGGCCAGCCAATGCGTGCCGACATAATCGCCGCCCGCCGCGTGCGGCAGTGATGCGGCCAGATGCCGTTCGATGGCCAGCGCCACCGGGGCCTGCAGCGACACCGGCAAGTGCGGACGCAGCAGCGTCCAGCACCACGCCCGTGACAGGTTCAAGCCATCCAGATGCGCCATCTTCGGATCGCTGCGGTCGCTCACGGCAACCGGTTTGAGCCAGCATTGCAAGGCCTCGGCAGTCGGGTGAAAGCGCTGCCACCAGCCGACCAGTTCGTCGGCATCCAGCACGCGCTGCATCAATGCGGCTTCAACCAATCCGCCTGACAGGAAGTCATCGCCACCCGGTTCGTATCCGGCGGGATAATCCTGATCGTTGCCGTACCAGTCGCGCGCACTGCGGATGATCCGGTCGCGCAAGGCGGCCTGTCCGGCGGTGTCGGCATAGTCGAGCGCCAGCAGCAAACCGAACGCACTGTTGGCATGCGTGCCGGCCCGGATCGGGAATTGCGCCAGCGGCAGGAACTGCAGATAGCGGTCGGCAAATGCATCGGCCAGCGGTTGCAGCGCATCGCGCCACGCGACGGCCCGGGGCTGGGTGCGTGCGATATCGATCAGTTCGGCCTGCAGTTTGAGCAGCCAGGCCCAGCCGTAGGTGCGCTCGAAGGTCGTGCGCGACGGCTGGTGCAGATACGCGATTTCGGTTGCCACATGGGCGCTGGTGAATTGGCGATCTAGCAGGGCGGTGATCTCGGCGGCTTCCGGCAAATCGGGTTGGCGATGCAGCAGGCGCACCAGCAACCAGTGCATGTGGACCGCCGAATGCCAGTCGTAGCTACCGAAAAAAACCGGATGCAGATCACGTGGCGAGCGCACGTCGACCGCTGAGTTCATCACGTGATCGAGCTTGTTCGGATATTCCCGATCGATGTTGTCGAGCGCGATACGGGCGTAGGCCGAGGCCGGCAAAGTCATCGGCATGGCAGCGCCGCTTCAGCCAGGTTGACCCAGTAACTCGCGCCTATCGGCAGCAAGTCATCATTGAAGTCGTAACTCGGGTTGTGCAGATTGCACGGACCAAGGCCGTGGCCGCTGTCGCGATGGCCGCCTTCGCCATTGCCGATGAAGACGTAGCAGCCCGGCAGGGCCTGCAACATGAAGGCAAAATCTTCCGATCCCATCGTCGGTTCGACGGTCGCATTGACGCTGTCCTCGCCCACCATCTGGCGCAGCACGTCGACTGCAAACGCGGTCTCGGCGGGGTGATTGATCAGCGGCGGATAGTTGCGCTTGAAATCGAAGGTGATCGTCGCGTCGAAGGCTGCGGCGGTATGCGTGGCGACGTCGCGCATGCGCTGCTCCATCAGGTCGAGCACCTCATTGGTGAAGGTACGCACTGTTCCAATCAATGTCGCTTCGTCGGGGATCACGTTGGTGGCGCTGCCCGAATGGATTTGCGTGATCGACAGCACGCCCGCATCGAGCGGACTCTTGTTGCGCGAGACGATGGTTTGCCAGCCCTGCGCAATCTGCACCGCGACCATGATCGGATCGATGCCCTTGTGCGGTTGCGCGGCATGCGCGCCCTTGCCCTTGATGACGACTTCGAACTCGTTTGATGACGCCATCATCGGCCCCGGTGTGACACCGAAGGTGCCGACCTTCTGGCCCGGCCAGTTGTGCATGCCGTACACCGCCTGCATCGGGCAGCGCTCGAACAGGCCGTCTTCAATCATCCGCCTGGCACCGGCGCCGCCTTCTTCGGCCGGCTGGAAGATCACGTAGACGGTGCCGTCAAACGTGCCATGCAAGGCCAGATGCCGGGCCGCGCCCAGCAGCATGGCGGTATGGCCGTCGTGACCGCAGGCGTGCATTTTTCCATCGATCGTCGAGCGGTGGGCAAAGGTGTTCGACTCCTGCACCGGCAGCGCATCCATGTCGGCGCGCAAGCCGATGGCGCGATCGCTGGTGCCGCGCTTGATGATGCCTACCACGCCGGTGACACCCATACCGCGCAGTACCGGGATGTCCCATTCGGTCAGTTTGCCGGCGACGACATCGGCGGTGCGCTGTTCTTCGTAGCACAGCTCCGGATGGGCATGGATATTGCGTCGTATTGCTTGTAGCTCGGAATGGAATTCAACGATCGGGTCGATCAATTTCATGGCTATCACCTGAGATGTGGGCGGAAGGGGAGGGCTGACGTTGGCGTGACACCGGGTTTTTTTCTGCCGGTAACGTCGGGTCGTTTTGCTTTTAGCTTGTATATTACGTCACCACCGTCAGAGTGTGTTCAACCTACTGGAGAGCTTTATGCCCTTGTCGTCATCCTCGAAATTCGTCACGAAAAACCTGCTTGCCTCAGCGCTCGCTGCGCTGTTCGTACTCGCCGCACCAGCCGCTTTTGCCCAGGAGTTCAAGCTGGCGATGAGTTCGCCACCGACCTCGATGGACCCGCATTTCTATAACCTGTTCCCGAACCTGAACGTCGCCGACCACATGTTCGAGACGCTGGTGACGATGGATGCCGACAGCAAGGTGATCCCTAGTCTGGCCGAATCCTGGACCCTCATCAACGACCTGACCTGGGAGTTCAAGCTGCGCAAGGGCGTTAAATTCCATGACGGTAGCGACCTCACTGCCGACGACGTAGCCTGGTCGATGGAGCGGCCGTCGCTGATCGTCGGCAGCCCCGGCAAGATGGATGTCTACACCAAGGCCATCATCAATAAAAAAGTCATCGACGCCAACACGATCCGCTTTACCACCAAGGAGCCGTATCCGCTGCTGCTGGCCGATTTGACCTCGATCTACATCGTCTCGCGCAAGGCCACTACCGGCTTGTCCAGCGATGACTTCTCCAGTGGCAAGGGCATGGTCGGCACCGGTCCGTACAAGTTCGTCAAATTCCAGCGCGATGACCGTCTTGAGCTGGACCGTAACGAGAGCTACTGGGGCAAGAAACCGGCCTGGTCGAAAGTGACCTTGCGCTTTATCCCGAACGGCTCGACGCGCCTGGCTGCGCTGCTGGCCGGCGACGTGCAGGCGATCGAAAACGTGCCGACGCCGGATCTGGCCCGGGTGCGCGCCGATCCGAACATCGCGCTGTACTCAAAGGTTTCGCATCGCCTCATTTATTTGTTCCCGGATACCGTGCGCGACAAGTCGCCGTTCATCACCGACAAGGATGGCAAGCCGCTCGACAAGAATCCGCTGAAAGACCAGCGCGTGCGGGCGGCCCTGTCGATGGCGATCAACCGTGATGCGATCCGTGACCGCGTGATGGAAGGCTTGTCCGAGCCGACCAATAACCTGGTGCCGGCCACGCTGTTCGGCAACAATCCTGCGCTCAAGGTCGTCAAGTACGATCCGGAAGGCGCCAAAAAATTGCTGGCGGCGGCGGGCTATCCCGACGGTTTCGGCATGACCTTGCACACGCCGAACAACCGCTACGTCAACGATGAAAAAATCGCCCAGACGCTGGCGCAGATGTTCTCGCGCATCGGCATTGCCACCAAGGTCGAAGGACTGCCGATGTCGATTTATTCGTCACGCGGTGCCAAGCAGGAGTACACCATCGGCCTGCTCGGCTGGGGTGCGCAGACCGGCGAAGCCTCGTCGCCATTGCGGGCACTGGCGGCTTGCGACAATCCTGCCAAGGGCTTGGGCGGCTTCAACTGGGCCAAGTACTGCAATCCGAAAATGGATGAATTGCTGATGAAGGCGCTCAACACGGTCGATGACCCGGCCCGCCTGAAGCTGCTGCAGGATGCCACCGCCATTGTCATCAACGACGGCGGCCTGATTCCTATCCATCAGCAAGTGACCACCTGGGCCACCAAAAAAGGTATTGCCTACATCCCGCGTACCGACGAGCGTACCCACGCTTATCAGTTCATTCAGCAATAATCGACGTGTCATTGCGCCCGCCATCGCGGGCGTGATGCTGTCTCCGGATTCAGGTTTCTTCCATGCTCGTTTTTATCATTCGCCGACTGCTGCAAAGCCTGGTCGTGCTGCTGGTCATGTCCTTGCTGGTGTTTGTTGGCGTGTACGCGATCGGGAACCCGATCGACATGCTGATCAGCCCCGATGCCGACCAGATGGATCGCCTTCGCACCATCGCCGCTTTCGGACTCGACAAGCCGCTCTGGGAACAATATTTTATTTTCGTCAAAAATGCGCTGAGCGGTGACATGGGCAACTCGTTTGCCTTTTCGACGCCCGCACTGACGCTGATTTTCGAACGCATGCCGGCCACGATGGAGCTGGCCGTGGTCGCCATCGTGATGTCGATCGGCCTCGGTATTCCGCTCGGCCTGTGGGCTGGCTTGCGGCCCAACGGCATTGCCGGCAAGTCCATCATGGCGGTCTCCATCCTGGGTTTTTCGCTGCCGACATTCTGGGTTGGCCTGATGCTGATCATGGTGTTTGCGGTGCAGTTGGGCTGGCTGCCATCGAGCGGACGCGGGGCAACCACCTTGCTGCTTGGCGTGCCGGTCAGCTTTTTGTCGGTCGATGGCTTGCGCCATTTGCTGATGCCGGCGTTTAATCTCGCGCTGTTCAACATCGCGCTGGTGATCCGCCTCACGCGGGCCGGTGCGCAGGAAGCACTGCTGCAGGATTACGTCAAGTTCGCCCGCGCCAAGGGGCTGTCGAGCACGCGCATCATCGGCGTGCATGTCCTCAAAAATATCCTGATCCCGATCGTCACCGTCATCGCGCTGCAATTCGGTTCGATCATCGCGTTTGCCATCGTCACCGAAACGGTGTTCGCCTGGCCGGGCATGGGCAAGCTGATCATCGATTCGATCCGCTTCCTCGACCGTCCCGTGATCGTCGCTTACCTGATGCTGATCGTCGTGATTTTCATCTTCATCAACCTGGTGGTCGACGTGGTGTATTCGCTGCTCGATCCACGAGTGCGCTTGTCCGACACCAAAGGCTGACCATGGAAAACACTCCACCGCAAGTCGCCATCGAGACGCCATTCCGGCGTTTTGCGCGCAATTTTTTCAGCAGTAAAATCGCCGCTGCCGGCTTTGTCCTGCTGGCCGTGATTGTCATTGCGGCGCTGTTCGCGCCGTGGCTGTCGCCGCAAGATCCGTATGACCTGTCGCGTCTGGACGTGATGGATTCGCGCATGGCACCGGGTGCCGAGTCCTTCAGCGGCAACATGACCTTCCTGCTCGGCACCGACGAGCAGGGCCGCGACATGCTGTCGGCCATCCTGTATGGCGTGCGCATTTCGGTCGCCGTCGGCGTCGCCAGCACCGTCATCGCGTTACTGATCGGCCTGACGCTGGGCCTGCTGGCGGGCTACTCGGGTGGTCGCACCGAAGCCTTCATCATGCGCGTGGCCGATATCCAGTTGTCGTTCCCGCCCATCCTGATCGCCCTGATCCTGTTGGCGCTGACCGGACCGGGCGTCGGCAAGATCATCATCGCGCTGGTGGCCGTGCAATGGGCGTACTACGCGCGCACTGCCCGCAGCGCCGCGCTGGTCGAACGCAAGAAGGAATACATCGAAGCAGCCACCGCACTGGGCCTGTCGCCGCTGCGCATCATGCTGCGGCACTTGCTGCCGAATTGCCTGCCGCCGCTGATCGTGATCTCGGCGCTGCAAGTGGCCTCGGCGATTTCGCTCGAAGCCACGCTGTCCTTCCTTGGCCTCGGCTTGCCGGTCACCGAACCGTCGCTCGGCCTGCTGATCGCCAACGGCTTCCAGTACCTGTTATCCGGCAAATACTGGATCAGTTTTTTTCCGGGGATCGCCTTGCTGCTGACGGTGGTGGCGATCAACCTGGTGGCTGACCAATTGCGCGATGTGCTCAACCCGCGCCTGCAAACGCAATGAAAGAAAACACCGTGGTTCCTACTCTGAGCGTGTCGCATCTGCACACGCAATTCACGACCCGCGCCGGCATCGTCAAGGCCGTCGACGATGTCTCGTTCTCTGTCATGCCCGGCCAGATCATGGGCCTGGTCGGCGAGTCCGGCTCCGGCAAATCGATGACCGGCTATTCGATCATGGGCCTGATCGACCATCCCGGCAAAGTCACCGAAGGCTCTATCCTGTTGCAAGGCCGCGAGCTGCGCGGCATCCCGGCCGACGCAATGCGCAAGATACGCGGCGACCGCATCGCGATGATTTTTCAGGATCCGATGATGACGCTCAATCCCGTCCTGCGGATCGATACGCAAATGATGGAAGCGGTGCTCGCGCATCACGACGTCAGCAAGGACACTGCGCGCGCGATGTCGCGCGATGCGCTCGCACGGGTCGGGATTCCGTCGCCTGACGAGCGGCTGCTGGCGTATCCGCACCAGTTCTCCGGCGGCATGCGCCAGCGCGTCGCGATTGCGATTGCGCTGCTCAACAAGCCCGACCTGATCATCTGCGACGAGCCGACTACCGCGCTCGATGTGACGATCCAGGGCCAGATCCTCTACGAGATGCAGAAGCTGTGCCGCGAGTCCGGCACTGCGCTGATCTGGATCACGCATGACCTGTCAGTGGTGGCCGGCCTGGCCGATACCGTCTGCGTCATGTACGCCGGAAAAATCGTCGAGAGCGGCACCGTCCGGCAAGTGCTGGAACAGCCGCGCCATCCGTACACGCATGGCCTGATCGCCTCGGCACCGTCGCGCAATCCGCGCGGCCAGCCCTTGCGCCAGATTCCCGGCATGACGCCGTCGCTGCTGAATTTGCCGGGCGGGTGCGCGTTCCGCGAACGCTGCGACCGTGCCAGCGCGGCATGCGCCGAGTCGCCGCCGCTGGAACATGCCGATGGCCGCGCGCTGCGCTGCTTTCATCCGATTATCGAACTGGCCGAGGTGACGTCATGACCACTCCAGTCCAACCCATGCTGGAACTGCGCGGTGTCAGCAAGCGCTTCGTCAAATCGATCGATGCGGCGGCACGTATCGCCAATGTCTTCGGCGCTGGTATCAAGGAAGAAGTCGTGCATGCAGTCGACGATGTCGACCTCGTCATCAACCGCGGTGAAGTGGTCGGCCTGGTCGGTGAATCCGGTTGCGGCAAATCGACGCTGGGCCGGATGGCGGTCGGCTTGCACAGCCTGTCGTCGGGCACGCGGCGCTGGAAGGGCGAAGACATCGATGCGCTCGATCCGGCCCAGCGGCGCCTGAAGCAGCTCGGCATCCAGATGATTTTTCAGGACCCGTACGCGTCGCTGAACCCGCGCATGCGCGTGCTTGATATCGTCGGCGAAGCACCGGTCGCGCACAAGATCATCAGCGCCGCCGAGCAGGTCGACTATGTCGAAAGCCTGCTGCAGCGGGTCGGCCTTGATCCGGCCGTGCTGCGCCGTTTTCCGCATCAGTTTTCCGGTGGCCAGCGCGCCCGTGTCGGGATCGCGCGGGCGCTGGCGGTGCGGCCCGAATTTCTGGTCTGCGATGAAGCCGTCGCGGCGCTGGATGTCTCGATCCAGGCGCAGGTACTGAACCTGTTCATCCGCTTGCGCGATGAACTGAACCTGACTTACCTGTTCATCAGCCATGACCTCGGCGTGGTGCGGCATCTGTCCGATCGCGTGGTTATCATGTACCTCGGACGGGTGGTCGAATCGGCACCGGCGGACGCGGTATTCGATCATGCCAATCATCCGTACACGCAGGCGCTGCTGGCGTCGGCACCGAAACTGGAAGTGCGCAAGACCGAGTTTTTTGCGGTGCGCGGCGAGATTCCGTCGCCGCTCAATCCGCCTAATGGCTGCCATTTTCATCCGCGCTGTCCGCATGCGATGCCGCGCTGCAGTGTCGAGAAACCGGCCTTGAAAGAAGTCGCGCCGGCGCATTTTTCGGCCTGCCACCTGAACGATCAACCCTGAATTTTTGGAGGAAGACACCATGGACACCAAGCACACGCAGCCCTCGGCTGAACTGATGGCAATGATCGAACGACTGGTCGGCTTTCCGACGGTCTCGCGCGATTCCAACCTGGGATTGATCGAATGGGTCCGTGACTATCTCGCCGGCATGGGCGTCACGTCGCGCCTGACCTATGACTCGACCGGCAAGAAAGCCAACCTGTTCGCCACCGCCGGCGGCGGCAGTCGCGCCGGACTGGTGCTGTCGGGTCACACCGATGTGGTGCCGGTCGATGGCCAGGCCTGGGACACTGATCCGTTCAAGGCGACCGTCGTGGGCGACAAGCTGTACGGCCGCGGCACCGCCGACATGAAAGGCTTCATCGCCAACGCCTTGCTGCTGGTCCCGAAGTACCTCGCCGCAAACACCGACGCACCGCTGCATATCGCGTTGTCGTATGACGAAGAAGTTGGCTGCATCGGCGTGCGCAGCCTGATCCAGGACCTCACCGAGATGGGCCTGAAAACTGCCGGCTGCATCGTCGGCGAACCGACCATGATGCAGCCGATCATTGCGCACAAGGGCACGCACCGTTTCAGATGCTGCATCACCGGCCGTGAAGCGCATTCGAGCTACACCACGCAGGGCGTCAATTCGATCGAATACGCAGCGCGCATCATCGTTTATATCCGCCAGATGGCCGACCGTCTGGCGCAGCTGGAATCACGGGATTATTCGTTCACGGTGCCATTCACGACGCTGCAGACCGGCACCATCAAGGGCGGCATCGCCTCGAACATCGTGCCCAAGGATTGCGAATTCAATTTCGAGGCACGCACGATGCCGGGTGCGTCGGCCGACCGCTTGTATCAGGAGATTCAGGATTTTGCGGCGACGCTGCTGCCCGAAATGCTGCGGGTCGAACCGAACGCGGTGATCGCTTTCGAGATGCTGGCCAGCGCGCCTGGCATGAGCGCCGAGGAAAGCGATGCCATCGTCCAGCTGGCGGTTGGTTTGTCGCGCAACAAGCCCAACGGTGCGGTGTCGTATGGCACCGAAGCTGGCCTGTTTCATCAGTCCGGTATTCCGTCGGTCATTTGCGGTCCCGGCGATATCGAGCAGGCGCACCGGCCTAACGAATTTGTCGCGCTGGAGCAGCTGGCGCAGTGTGAGCAATTCATGGAACGGCTAGTCGAATCGGAGTCTGCCAAGCCGCGTTGAAATAGCAGGTCGACAAGCTTTTGTCCTACTGCCATCGCGCATTCCTCCCATTCGATAGCAAACTAATCACGCCCCGCCGCCTCGCCGAAAAATATTTGCAAACCGGGGTTGCGCGGGCTTCCCGCGGCGCACTTTCTGCGCCTATGATGCTTCGAACAGGCAACGCCGCGACCGCATCTCCGGATGCGCGGCCGACGCCCAACTGCTCACAGGAATCACTAATGACGATTACCACCGTGCGTGCGGTTTGTCCGCATGACTGCCCCGATACTTGCGCCTTGCTGGTGACCGTTGATGACGGCGTCGCCACTGCCGTGCGCGGCGATCCGGATCACCCGACCACTGCCGGCGTGCTCTGTACCAAGGTCGCGCGCTACACCGAACGTACCTATCACGCCGACCGCCTGCTCCATCCGCTCAAACGCATCGGCAAAAAAGGCGAAGGCAAATTTGTTCGCATCAGCTGGGACGAAGCGATCGATACCATCGCCAGCCGCCTCGGTGCGATTGCTGCTACTGACCCGCAAGCGATCCTGCCATACAGCTATGCCGGCACGATGGGGCTGGTGCAGGGCGAGTCGATGGCGTCGCGCTTCTTCAATGTGCTGGGTGCCTCGCAACTCGAGCGCACGATCTGTGCAGCGGCTGGTGGCGCCGGCTACAAGTACACGATAGGCCAGCGGGTAGGCACCGATCCCGAGCAATTCCAGAATGCGAAGCTGATCCTGATCTGGGGCGGCAATCCGATCGCCTCGAACCTGCACCTGTGGATGCGCGTGCAGGAAGCCAAACGTCACGGGGCGAAAGTCATCGCGATCGATCCGTACCGCTCGCTGACCGCTGAAAAATGCCAGCAGCACATCGCACTGTTACCCGGCACCGATGCGGCGCTGGCGCTGGGCATGATGCACGTTTTGATTGCGGACGATTTACTTGACCACGATTATATTGCGCGTCATACAACCGGCTTCGAGCAATTGAAAGTCCGCGCCGCCGAATGGCCGCCGGAGAAAGTCGCGGCCACCTGCGGCATCAGCGTCGACGAAGTCATCACGCTGGCACGCGAATACGGCCAGGCTGCCTTGCGCGGCGAGGGTGTCGCGATTCGCGTCAACTATGGCTTGCAGCGCGTGCATGGCGGCGGTATGGCAGTGCGTAATATCGCCTGCCTGCCGGCGCTGGTCGGGGCCTGGCGTCAGGCCGCCGGCGGCATCCTGCTGTCGACCTCCGATAGCTTTGCGAAGAACAAGCAGGCCCTCGAGCGGCCCGATCTGGCCAAGCCGGTACGCAGCATCAACATGAGTACGATCGGCGACGATTTGCTGCGTGAAGCCTCGCCGGAATTTGGTCCGAAAATCGCTGCGCTGATTGTCTACAACTCGAATCCGGTGGCGGTCGCACCCGAGTCCGGCAAGGTCATGCAGGGTTTCGCGCGCGAGGATTTGTTCACCGTCGTGCTCGAACACTTCCAGACCGATACCGCCGACTATGCCGACATCGTGTTGCCGGCCACGACACAGCTCGAACATGTCGACATCCATTCGACCTACGGCCACCTGTACATGATGGCCAACAATGCGGCGATTGCGCCGCTCGGCGAAGCCAAACCGAATACCGAATTTTTCCGCTTGCTGGCGGCGCGCATGGGGTTCGACGATCCGTGTTTTCGTGACAGCGATGACACGATTGCCGCCAGCGCATTTGATAGCAGCAATGCGCGCGCGATCCATTTCGACTGGGATAGCCTCAAGCGCACCGGCTGGCAAAAGCTGGTGGTGCCGGATGCGCCGTTTGCCGACGGCGGATTCAAGACACCCTCGGGCAAGTGCGAGTTCTATTCGGCGCAGATGCTGGCCGATGGGTTTGATCCGCTGCCGACCTATATTGCGCCGTACGAATCAGTCGCCAGCAATGCGGCGCTGGCCAGCAAATATCCGCTGGCGATGATCTCGCCGCCGGCGCGTAACTTCCTCAATTCCAGCTTCGTCAATGTCGCCAGTTTGCGTGCGACCGAGGGCGAGCCGCATCTCGATATTCATCCCGACGATGCGGCATCACGCCGGATCGGCAGCGGCGACACGGTGCGGATTTTCAATGGGCGCGGCAGCTTCGAAGCGAAGGCGCGCGTGACCGACCGGGCCCGCAAGGGTCTCGTGGTCGGGCTATCGATCTGGTGGAAAAAAATGGCGGCTGATGGCAAGAACGCCAATGAAGTAACCGGCCAGCGTCTGACGGACATGGCAGG
>AEPR01000001.1 GCA_000195205.2 Oxalobacteraceae bacterium IMCC9480
TCCAGTACCGACAAGGGTATGTCGGTGGCAGAGATCTACGACATGTTTCCGAATCTGAAAGAGCGTCGCTTTAGCCAAGGCACGCGCTTGTCTGGCGGGGAACAACAAATGCTGGCCGTCGCGCGTATTTTGCGTACTGGCGCCCGGTTGTTGCTACTTGATGAGATTTCGGAAGGTCTCGCACCTGTGATCGTGCAAGCGCTGGCGCGCATGATCACGACACTGCGAGCCAATGGCTACACCATCATCATGGTTGAACAGAATTTCCGGTTTGCCGCACCGTTGGCGGACCGGTTTTATGTAGTGGAGCATGGACAAATCGTTGAAACAATAGCGTCATCCGAGCTCGAGGCCAAAATGCCTGTGCTCAACGACCTATTGGGTGTGTGAACGAGAAAATAGTTCTGCAAGCCTTATCTATCCCAGGAGAGAGACATGAATACCAAACTAAAATCAATTGCACCAAAGACCATGACGCTCGCGATCAGTGCGGTGTGTGCACTGGCGTTTGCCGGTAGCGCATCCGCCCAGATTTCCGGTGATACCGTGAAGATCGGTTTCATTACTGACATCTCCGGTCTCTATTCGGACATCGACGGGCAAGGCGGGGTGGAAGCCATCAAGATGGCAATCGCTGATTTCGGTGGCACGCTCAATGGCAAAAAAATCGAGCTGATTTCGGCTGACCACCAGAACAAGGCCGATATTGCTGCGAGCAAGGCACGCGAATGGTTCGACCAGCAAGGCGTTGACATGCTGATCGGCGGCACCAACTCCGGTACCAACCTGGCAATGTCGAAAGTAGCTCTCGAAAAGAAAAAGCCTTTCATTTCGATCGGCGCCGGTACCGCGCGGTTGACGAACGAAGAGTGCACACCCTATACGTTGCACTACGCGTATGACACGGTGGCGCTCGCCAAAGGTACCGGTGCAGCCGTGGTCAAACAAGGAGGAAAAAGCTGGTTTTTTCTGACAGCAGACTATGCGTT
Organism: Oxalobacteraceae bacterium IMCC9480; assembly: GCA_000195205.2. Lineage (GTDB taxonomy): Bacteria > Pseudomonadota > Gammaproteobacteria > Burkholderiales > Burkholderiaceae_D > Actimicrobium. The sequence continues at coordinate 990 of AEPR01000001.1, forward strand.
TGGTGCATCACTTGAAAACGATACGACCAGTGTCGTCAAAGCTAACGGGGGTACCGTCTCCGGTTCCGTTCGTCATCCTTTGTCAGCCTCCGATTTCTCGTCTTTCCTGTTGCAGGCGCAAGCTTCCAAGGCGCAAATCCTGGGCTTAGCCAATGCGGGCGGCGATACAGTCAATGCGATTAAGGCCGCCAATGAATTCGGCGTCAACAAGACCATGAAACTCGCTGGTCTGCTGATGTTCATCAATGACGTACATTCACTGACACCAAAACTGACGCAGGGCATGTATCTGACGGATAGCTGGTATTGGGATCAAAACGATGAATCGCGCAAATGGTCACGTCGTTATTTCGAAAAAATGAAGAAGATGCCATCCAGCTTGCAAGCTGCTGATTATTCAGCAACGCTGACCTATCTGAATGCTGTCAAGGCAACAGGTAGTGATGATACCGACAAGGTCATGGCCCAGATGCGTAAAACCAAGATCAATGACATGTATGCCAAAAACGGCATGATCCGTGATGACGGCAGCATGATCCATGACATGTACCTCATGCAGGTGAAATCACCTACCGAGTCCAAATATCCTTGGGATTATTACAAGGTCATACAGACGATTCCTGGAGAGCAAGCCTTCACGACAAAAGCGGAAACAAAGTGCGCTAGCTGGAAATAATCCTGCTGGCATAAGCAACAAGTCATCAAGTCCGCTGCCCCGGCGCGCTGCCTGATTCATCTGCGCGCGCCTTTTTTTTGCAGTTCCATCCGGGGATCCCCGGATGATTTTTCACTGAATTTGCCATGGAAATTTTCGGCGTTCCCCTGCAAGCCATGATGAGCCAGTTATTGCTTGGTCTTGTCAATGGCTCGTTTTATGCCATGTTGTCGCTTGGATTGGCGGTCATTTTTGGCCTGCTGAACGTGATCAATTTTGCTCACGGTGCCTTGTATATGCTCGGTGCATTCTCCGCATGGATCGGACTCACGTATTTCGGGCTTAATTACTGGACCATGTTGATCGTGGGACCTCTGGTGGTCGGATTATTTGGAATCGTGATTGAAAAAACCATGCTGCGCTGGTTGTACAAGCTTGACCACTTATACGGATTGCTTCTGACGTTCGGTATCACCCTCGTAGTAGAAGGTGTGCTTCGCTCGATTTATGGCGTGTCAGGTCAATCCTATCCAGCACCGGAGGCACTTTCCGGTGCGACTGATCTGGGATTCATGATTTTGCCGAATTACCGGGCCTGGATTGTGGTGGCGTCATTGGCAGTCTGCTTTGCGACCTGGTTTGTGATCGAAAAAACCCGGCTTGGAGCCTATTTGCGTGCGGGTACCGAAAATCCAAAACTGGTTGAAGCTTTTGGTATCAATGTTCCGCTGATGGTGACTTTGACCTACGGTTTTGGTGTTGCGCTGGCCGCGTTCGCAGGAGTATTGGCGGCGCCGGTGATTCAAGTATCTCCGCTTATGGGATCGAATCTGATTATTGTGGTGTTCGCTGTGGTGGTTATCGGCGGCATGGGATCAATACTCGGCTCCATCCTGACAGGTTTGTCGCTGGGTGTTATCGAAGGGATGACGCGGGTGTTTTATCCTGAAGCATCGGCCACTGTCGTGTTTGTGATCATGGCCATCGTTTTAATGATTCGTCCTGCCGGTTTGTTCGGTAAAGAAAAATAGGCGGTTTGTGATGAATCATTCAACGCCACTACTGAATCATCCGGCCAGGACCCCGGTCTTGCCGCATTGGAGTTTTAAAGCATGAACAAGAAAATTGGTTACGTCATCGTACTTGCCGCCTTGCTGGCAGCACCGTTCTGGCTTTATCCGGTGTTTTTGATGAAGGTACTGTGTTTCGCATTATTTGCCTGTGCATTCAACTTGCTGATCGGTTTTACCGGGCTGCTGTCATTTGGTCACGCCGCGTTTTTTGGCGGTGCCGGCTATGTCGCCGGTTACGCAATGGCGACGCTGGGTTTGCCGCCTGAAGTAGGGATATTGCTGGGCACGCTGGCGGGTGCATTGATCGGTTTGTTCATGGGGAGTTTCGCGATCCGTCGGCAGGGTATTTATTTCACGATGATCACGTTAGCGTTAGCCCAAATGCTGTATTTCGTCTTTCTTCAAGCAAAGTTTACTGGTGGCGAAGATGGATTGCAGGGTGTTCCGCGGGGTAAATTGCTCGGTTTTATTGACCTTAGTAATGATCTGACTTTGTACTACGTAGTGATGCTAATTGCTGTTGGCGGGTTCGCCGTGATTATGCGCGTTGTCCATTCTCATTTTGGTCAGGTGTTGAAGGCCATCAAGGAAAACGAACCGCGAGCTATCTCGCTAGGCTATGACGTTGACCGCTATAAGCTGTTGGCTTTCGTCTTGTCTGCGGGTCTCTCTGGCCTTGCAGGGGCAACTAAGACTTTGGTGCTTGGTTTTGAAACACTGACCGATGTCCATTGGTCGATGTCGGGGTTGGTGGTGTTGATGACTCTGGTGGGTGGATTGGGAACCTTGAGTGGTCCTATTGTTGGTGCAGTTATCATCATTGCGCTTGAAAATAAGTTGGGCAGTTACGGTACGTGGCTGGCAAATTTCACTTCTATCGAGTGGTTTCGCACCATAGGCCAGTCGGTAACGATTGTGATCGGGCTGATCTTCATTATCTGTGTACTGGCGTTCCGTCGCGGTATCGTTGGTGAACTGGCGGCACGCTTCAAGCGACATTGACGTTGCCTCATGCATACCGAACAGTCGTCTTTTGGCTGTTCGGTTATTGTTTGCTTATCATTTCAGTTCGTTCTTTCTCTGCTCGCTTTGTCAGTTTTGCTCCTCGTAGTATTCAGCGCATCTCCCCCCACTAATAAAGATAATATTTAAGCAACTAGATGTATTGTCTGCGCCTAGCTGTTGGCGGTCGGCTGCGCTCAGGTTTGTCCGGGCATCATGTTGCCTAAATTGTACCGATGCGATCCATATGCGATCACGAACTATAAATATGTTCACTAAAAGGAAAATATGGAATTGGCGTGTGGTTCTAATCGGTCGCATTACAATTTGATTGCCAGGCGCTAGTCCATCTGTAGCTGTCACGGTTGACTGTGGCGAATGGCTGTTCTGATCGGAAGGCATGGTGCTCGTTCTTCCTCCCTGGTAGTTGCCCCACTGTAAAATACAGCTGCTTGTTTCTATTCAAAATTCTGCACTCGTTGCAGGAAGATTACGTGTCTATTCCTTATGTCTCTTTTCTTGGCTGGTTTCGTCTCGGATGTTGTTTGGTGGAATTGGATTCAAAATGGATGAGTTCGCCTTTCTGTATGTAGCGGCCTTTTTTGCTGGTTTCGTGGACGCAGTGGTCGGGGGCGGCGGTTTGATTCAGCTACCTGCTTTATTTTCTGTTTTTCCTAATATTGCACCTGCGACGCTTTTGGGAACAAACAAGCTTTCGGGGTTCTGGGGGACTGGAGCGGCAGCAATTAGCTTTGCGCGGCGGGTCAAGATCGAATGGAGCGCGGCTGTCCCGGCTGCAGTTGCCGCCTTTGTTTTTGCTTTTGCTGGGGCTTACACAGTGACGCGCATTCCGCCGGATTTTATTCGGAAGATGCTGCCGCTTATCCTGATTGCAGTGGCCGCCTACACGCTCAAGCGCAAGGATATGGGTAGCACTCATGCGCCTCTTCATAAGGGCGCAAAAGAGCGTTGGCTTGCAATTGCCGTGGGTGGTTCGGTTGGTTTTTACGATGGTTTTTTTGGTCCTGGGACCGGTAGCTTTCTGGTATTTTTGTTTGTGCGTGTTTTCGGTTTCGATTTTCTTGGCGCGTCTGCCGTCGCGAAGGTGGTCAACGTTGCTTGCAACATTTCCGCTTTGTTATGGTTTTGGAAGAGTGGCCATCTACTTTGGCAGATAGGATTGGCAATGGCGGTCTGTAATGTGCTTGGCTCGTTAATTGGGAGTCGGATGGCGATCAAGCACGGTAGTGGCTTCGTCAGAAAATTGTTTCTGGCCGTAGTGTTGTTGTTGATTCTTAAAACCGGATACGATGCTTTTTTCAAGTAATCAGCTACCAACACGTCAGCATTTGTTTCACGTGGAACAGGGTGGGCTATGGAGGGTTCTCTAGTGCATTCAACGGCAATCTACCAACGTACCGAATCTGGTCGCATTGAAATCCAGTTAAAAATACTCGGGCTTACGCAGAGCGAGCGCTTAGTTTTGATTTTCGTTGATGGCAGGATGTCTCTGGCTGAACTCAAAGAAAAGATGAAGGGCCTTGAAAGTAGTCGATTAGAACGAGCGATAGAAAAGTTGGGCACGAAGCAGTTGATTTTTGAAGTGATGATGCAGGATCCTAGTCTGGTGTCTGATGTGCTTGATGCAGCAGTGATTGACCGATTTCTTCAGCAGGATCCGCTTGATCCGGTGACCATTGTGTCGTTCGATGCGGAATATGAATATGAGATTGCCGCCGCTAGTCATGAGGGGATTGAGGGGACGGTGTTGTCGGCACCGTTTGACGCGGTATATGTCTTAGGCCCGATGAGCTGCGATGGCATTACTCTGAATGGAGGAGGGGCGCAGCAGATTGGAACTGAGAGTGCGCGTCCGATCTCCAGCGTCGACTTTTACATCCCGCTTGAGAAAACGCAGTTATGGCCTCCAAATACTTCGTCTTTGAAAAAAGACGCTGCTACTATCCAAGAGGCTTTATTGCCGCAGCCTATCGGTGTTGAGGAGAGCGTTTCGTCCGGCCGGGGTGACCTGAGTTATTTCTTTGGGGGGCTGTTGGTGGCGGCTGGGGTGTTGTTGGTCGTATTTTCTGTCTTTCTAAAAATATTCCCCTAGCCTTGTTTCACGTGAAACATTGATCATCGTAGCTTGCTGTAAGGCTGAATTCATGGAGAAAAGCCCTTATAATCCCGCTTCCATTCACCGTCCATCGGGTCGAATCATGCAATTTCCCTCAGAGTTTGACGTCATCGTCGTTGGCGGTGGTCACGCGGGCACCGAAGCCGCGCTCGCCTCAGCACGAATGGGGCAAAAAACACTACTGCTGTCCCACAATATAGAAACCTTGGGGCAAATGTCTTGCAATCCCTCTATCGGCGGTATCGGCAAGGGCCATCTGGTGCGAGAGGTGGACGCGATGGGCGGTGCAATGGCGATCGCCACCGACGAGGCCGGCATACAGTTTAGGATTCTCAATTCCTCAAAAGGGCCCGCTGTACGAGCGACGCGGGCACAGGCAGATCGTCTGCTTTACAAGCAAGCTATCCGAACCCGTTTGGAAAATCAGCCTAATCTTTGGCTTTTTCAGCAAGCAGTGGACGACTTGATTGTCGAGGGTGATCGTGTCGTCGGCGCCGTTACACAAATCGGAATTCAATTTAGAAGCCGCGCAGTCGTTTTAACTGCGGGCACTTTTCTTGACGGAAAAATCCACGTCGGGCTGAATAATTATTCTGCTGGACGCGCAGGAGATCCTCCAGCGGTAACCTTGTCCGCCCGTTTAAAAGAGTTAAAAATGCCGCAGGGCCGGCTAAAGACAGGAACGCCGCCGAGGTTAGACGGCCGGACAATTGATTTTTCCGTCATGCAAGAGCAGCCCGGCGATCTCGATCCCATCCCCGTTTTTTCAGTCATGGGTTCTGTCAGCATGCATCCGAAGCAATTGCCCTGCTGGATAACGCATACGAATGAGAGCACGCACGACATTATCCGTGGCGGCCTCGATCGCAGTCCGATGTACACCGGTGTCATTGCGGGTATCGGGCCACGGTATTGTCCTTCGATCGAAGACAAGATTCATCGTTTTGCCGACAAGTCGTCACACCAGATTTTCCTTGAGCCCGAGGGCTTGACGACCAACGAATATTATCCAAACGGGATTTCGACCAGTTTGCCATTTGATGTTCAATTGGCGCTGGTGCGGTCAATGGTCGGCCTTGAGCAGGCCCATATCCTGCGCCCTGGATATGCCATTGAATACGATTACTTTGATCCACGTGGATTAAAAGCATCGCTCGAAACAAAGTCGATTCAGGGATTATTTTTTGCAGGCCAGATTAACGGCACTACTGGTTACGAAGAAGCTGCTGCGCAGGGCATGCTGGCGGGCTTGAATGCCGCCTTACAAACACAGGGTAGAGACGCCTGGACGCCAGGCCGCGATCAAGCCTATCTCGGCGTACTGGTCGATGATCTTGTCACCCAAGGTGTGCAGGAACCTTATCGGATGTTCACTAGCAGGGCGGAGTACCGCTTAAGCTTGCGTGAAGACAACGCCGACATGCGTTTGACAGAAATTGGCCGCGAACTGGGTTGCGTCGGCGATCTGCAATGGGCTGCATTCGAGCAAAAAAGGGAAGCGGTCGCGCGTGAACTCGAGCGCCTGCGGTCCACGTGGGTAAGTCCGCGCGTGCTTGCAGAAGCAGAATCCGAACGCGTGCTCGGCAAGGCAATCGAGCGCGAATATTCATTGGCTGACTTGTTACGGCGGCCTAACGTGAGTTATGCGGGGCTGTTGGGATTAACCGGCATGGAAGGTCAATCGTTGGCAGGTCCTGGGGTGGTGGATTTGATCGTCAGAGAGCAAGTCGAAATTCAACTGAAATACGCCGGTTATATCGATCGTCAAGCCAGGGAAATCGAGCGGCATGAGCAGTTCGAACACCTCAAACTTCCCGTTGAGTTCGACTATCTCGCGGTGTCCGCGTTATCGATGGAAGTGCGACAAAAGTTGCATGCGCACCGTCCAGAGACACTAGGGCAAGCTTCACGCATTTCAGGTGTAACGCCAGCGGCAATGTCCTTATTGCTTGTGCATCTGAAAAAAGGTGGCTACAACGAATTTCTTGATACTTCATCAAGCAATATTGCGGCCTGAAACTAGACTATGACGAATACTTTCAACCGCCTCGAATTGACGCAACTACTTCGTGATGGTGCGACGTCCCTTGATTTGTTTCTCGAACCGGCGACACTCGAACGACTGATAGATTACGTGGCGCTACTGGCTAAATGGAATACCGTCTACAACTTGACGGCTATCCGTGATCCGCAGCAAATGGTGACCCAGCACCTACTGGATACGCTCGCCATATTGCCCGCTTTTCTTCACGTGAAACATGTACTTGACGTTGGAGCCGGCGGTGGATTGCCTGGAATGGTGCTGGCAATCTGGGCGCAACAAGCGAATCCGGCATTGCGAATTTCGATGGTGGATACGGTCCACAAAAAGACGGCGTTTCTTACCCAGGTTAAGGTCGAGCTCGGATTGACCAATGTGACAGTTCACACGGGAAGAGTAGAGGCATTAAAAGTAACTCAACTCTTTGATGTGATCACTTCCAGAGCGTTTGCAGAGTTGCTTGATTTCGTCAACTGGTCCGGGCACCTGCTTGCTGAGGATGGTCGTTTTATCGCCATGAAAGGGCAGTTGCCCGTTGATGAAATTGCTCGGCTTCCGGCCGGATGGAAAGTTGCAGAAATTCGTCCGCTACAGGTGCCCGGTCTTAACGCGGAGCGACATTTGATTTTTATTGAGCGAGACACGGCATGAACCGCGGAATTTTTTTTGTTGCGTTGCTTCTCGCGCTGCAGACGACCAACGGGCAGGCACAAACAGTCACTGCCGTTACTGATTTCGACTTGAATCAATATGTCGGGAAATGGTACGAAATTGCACGCTTTCCCAATAAATTTCAGAAGCAATGCGTTGCGGACGTTATGGCGACCTATGTCAAGCGCACCGACGGTGATGTCGATGTCATCAATCGTTGCAAGAATGCGGCAGGGGCAATTGAAGAAGCAGTGGGGCAGGGACGTGTTCCCGATCCTGGTACCAAGGCGAAGTTAAAAGTACGTTTTGCACCGCGATGGTTGTCATGGTTGCCGACGGTATGGGCGGACTACTGGGTTGTAGATATCGCCCCCGACTACTCATATGCAGCAGTTGGAGATCCTACTAAAAAGTATCTATGGATCCTAGCTCGTAAAAAAGAGATTGCCGATCCGGTTTATCAGGCATTGATGAAACGCCTTGCTAATCAGGGGTTCGACACAAGCCAGTTAGTCCTCACGCCTCAGGATGGCTTGAAATAACCTTTACCACGTCACATCGCTTTACCATCACGAACAAATAGAAAAACATGGCTAAAATATTTTGTGTGGCAAATCAGAAGGGCGGGGTGGGTAAGACCACGACCGCCGTCAATCTTGCCGCGGGGTTGACTAAAATTGGACAGCGTGTCTTGCTGGTTGATCTGGATCCACAAGGCAATGCAACAATGGGTGCCGGCATCAACAAGACCACTTTGACCACTTCCATCTACGAAGTCTTGCTGGGACTGTCCGATGTTGCCAGTGCACGTCTGAAATCAGAAAATGGTGGCTTCGATGTGCTGCCCGCTAATCGGGAACTCGCTGGTGCAGAAGTTGAAATGGTCCAGTTGGAAAATCGCGAAAAACGCTTAAAGGATGCGTTGAGCCTGGTCAGCGATGACTATGATTTCATGCTGATTGACTGTCCTCCGGCGTTGTCCATTCTGACTCTCAACGGCTTGTGTGCAGCCAACGGTGTGATCATTCCGATGCAATGCGAGTATTACGCGCTTGAAGGTTTGTCCGATCTGGTCAATACGATCAAGAAGGTCCATGCCAAACTCAATCCGGATTTGAAGATTATCGGTTTGCTACGGGTAATGTTTGACCCGCGCATGACACTGTCACAGCAGGTGTCTGCGCAGCTGGAACAACATTTCGGCGACAAAGTCTTCAAGACAATGATCCCTCGCAATATCCGTTTGGCCGAGGCACCGTCGTATGGCATGCCAGGGGTTAATTTCGATCCCGGTTCGAAAGGAGCGCAAGCCTATATCGCGTTCGGTGCCGAGATGGTCGAGCGCATCAAAACAATGTAAAGCACAATCATGGTCACCAAAAAACACAAAAGCGGTTTGGGCCGCGGCCTCGAAGCATTGCTCGGCGGTTCGACTGATTTCGAACTCGCCGTGCCGAATTTACCCGGGGCGCCGGCAGTACTTCCGGTGGTTGCGATGCAAGCTGGCAAATACCAGCCGCGGACGCGCATGGATGAAGGCGCATTAAATGAACTAGCCGCCTCCATCAAGGCGCAAGGCGTGCTGCAGCCTATCCTCGTGCGGCCAATTGTGGCGCACGACGGCATCGAACGTTACGAGATCATTGCCGGTGAGCGACGGTTTCGCGCCGCGCAGATCGCCGGCCTGAGTGAGGTGCCAGTGTTGGTCAAGGATGTCGACGACCAGTCTGCCGCCGCCATGGCCTTGATCGAAAACATTCAGCGCGAGGATCTGAACCCCCTTGAAGAGGCTCAAGGTATTCACCGGTTGATCAGTGATTTCGAATTCACACACGAACAGGCTGCGACAGCGGTAGGGCGCTCGCGCAGTGCGGTGTCCAACTTGTTGCGCTTGCTCAACCTAGCACAACCGGTGCAGACGATGCTGATGGCAGGAGATCTGGACATGGGGCATGCTCGCGCGTTATTGCCGGTCGATGCTGCCACCCAGATCACGCTGGCCAATCAGATTGTTGCCAAGCGCATGTCGGTACGTGACGCCGAAAAGCTGGTAACGCGCACGTCCAGCGAGCAATCCGCAGATCCACAGCCGCGGAAAGCCAAGTCGGGTGATATAGCCCGGCTTGAAGAAGAGTTATCGGACTCTCTAGCGACTACCGTGACGGTAAAAATTGGCGCACGAAACAGGGGCCAGTTAGTCATTGATTTCGCCAGTCTCGACGCGCTTGACGGAGTGATTGCGCGGCTACGGATAGCCGCATAAACAGACATATTGAGACCCGGCAGGCACGGATGTGACGGCCGGTTCGATCTCAATCAAAACATTCTGCCGAATAGTGAAATGGACAGCACTTTTCGCCCCTTCTCTGTGCGCCAAATAATTGACTGCCCCTTCGGAAACCACTTATAATCCCGTGGCTTCCGAGCCCCCACATCAATATTTTGTTTACATGCACATTGCACCGGAGATTGTCGGCGATGAGCTACTGACCTTGGACTAGCATGTTGCGCGTTGTTTTATTGCAGTTCATAGCGACGCTGGTCGTCAGTTTGATATCGGGTGCACTGGCAGGAATCCCAGGATTTTTGTCGGCTTTGCTGGGCGGTTTGTGTTGCGTAGTTCCGAATGGATTGTTTGCGTTGAGACTGTTTGCTGATTCCCGCAAACCAGGCGGCGCAAATCCCATGTCATTTTTCATCGGTGAATTTGTCAAGATTGCATTGACGGTGACGCTGTTAGGCACCGTCGCATGGCTGTACCGCGACTTGAATTGGCTGGCGCTAATCGCCGCCTTCGTTGTGGCACTGAAAAGTTATATCATTTTATTATTTAGGCACTGACATGACGACTGAAGCGATTGCTGGCGCGGCTGCGGAACACGC